>JAFYUD010000193.1 GCA_017549665.1 Clostridia bacterium
AAAAATAAACAGCCGCACGAGAGCGGCTGTTTGAAATAGTAATGCGATGTCAAACCTCTGTGCCGACTTTTAGTCGGCGAGCCAGCAGGCGGCCCTTATAGGGCCTGTGCAAACCACCAGTTCAACTGGTGGTTATGATTTTTCAGGCAAACTATTTTATTTTAAAAATTTTTAAATATATTTACCAAAATATTCATAGTATATTTGTATAGTTTGAAGTGCTTAAGTCGTTGATTTTTGTGGTGCAATATGTTAAAATTATAACAAATTAATTTGGGTTAATTTAATCCATTTATTATATCGGAGGTCATTATTATGGCAAGAGTATTTAACTTCTCAGCAGGTCCCTCAATGCTTCCTGAAGAAGTACTTAAAAAAGCAGCAGAGGAGATGCTTGATTATCAGGGCAGCGGACAGTCCGTAATGGAAATGTCTCACCGTTCAAAAGTTTTTGATGCAATCATTAAAGATACAGAAAAGCTTTTCAGAGAACTTTACAAAATCCCTGAAAATTACAAGGTTCTTTTCCTTCAGGGCGGTGCTTCAACTCAGTTTGCAGCAATTCCCCTTAACTTTATGAACGGCAGTGGTAAGGCTGACTATATCATCACAGGTCAGTGGGCAAAGAAGGCTTATCAGGAGGCTGCTAAGTACGGCGAAGCAAGAGCTGTTGCATCTTCTGCTGATAAGACATTCTCATACATTCCCAAGACAACTGCAGCAGATTTCGACAAGGATGCAGACTATGTTTACATCTGCATGAACAATACAATTTACGGTACAATTTTCCACGAGCTTCCCGATGTAGGTGACATTCCCCTTATCGCAGACGTTTCATCATGCTACCTTTCAGAGCCTCTTGACATCAGCAAGTTTGCTGTTGTTTACGGCGGTGCGCAGAAGAACGTTGCTCCCGCAGGTGTTACAATCTGTATCATCCGTGAGGATATGCTCGGCAAGGCAAGAGACATCACTCCCACAATGCTCAACTATCAGATCATGGCTGACAATGATTCTCTTTACAATACACCTCCTTGCTGGAACATCTACATCACAAAGCTTGTTCTTGAGTGGATCAAGGACCTCGGCGGTCTTGAAGCTATGAAGGAAAGAAACGAAAAGAAGGCTAAGATTCTTTACGATTTCCTTGATTCTTCAAAGATGTTCAAGGGTACTGTTGTTGCTGAAGACCGTTCACTTATGAACGTTCCTTTCGTAACAGACAGCGAAGAGCTTAATGCAAAGTTCATCAAGGAAGCTACTGAAAACGGTTTTGTTAACCTTAAGGGTCACCGTAGCGTTGGCGGCATGAGAGCTTCTATCTACAATGCTATGCCCATCGAAGGTGTTGAAAAGCTTGTTGAATTCATGGCTAAGTTTGAAGAGGAGAATTCATAATCATGTTCAATATTCTTACACTCAATAAAATTTCAGCATCAGGTCTTTCTAATTTTGATGCTGCAAAATATGCTTGTGCTGACGATTTCGCTTCTCCCGATGCTGTAATCGTACGTTCAGCTTCAATGCACGATATGGAAATCCCCGCATCTGTTCTTGCAATCGCAAGAGCAGGCGCAGGCTACAACAATATTCCTGTTGACGCTTGTACAGAGAAGGGTATCTGTGTATTCAACACTCCCGGTGCAAACGCAAACGCAGTTAAGGAGCTTGTTATCTGCGGTCTTCTTCTCGCTTCAAGAAGAGTTGTACCTTCAATCGACTGGTGCAGAACTCTCAAGGGTGAGGATGAAATCAGCAAGAAGATTGAAAAGGGTAAGTCAAACTTTGCAGGTCCCGAAATTATGGGTAAGACTCTCGGTGTTATCGGTCTCGGTGCTATCGGTATCAAGGTTTGTAATGCTGCTGTAGCTCTCGGAATGAAGGTTATCGGCTTTGATCCCTATCTTTCAGACAAGGCTGCTGCAATGCTTGACAAGTCAATCGTAATCACATCAAAGGTTGAGGAAATCTTCACAGACAGTGATTACATCACAGTGCATGCACCTCTTACAGACTCAACAAAGAACATCGTTAATAAAGACACTCTTGCAATGGCTAAGGACGGTATCAGAGTTCTTAACTTTGCTCGTGGCGGTCTTGTTGATGACAATGCTATCGTTGAAGCAATCGAAAGCGGAAAGTGTGCAGCTTACGCAACAGATTTCCCCACAGATGCTCAGCTTGGTCTTGACGGTGTTATCGCTCTTCCTCACCTTGGTGCTTCAACTCCCGAGTCAGAAGAAAACTGTGCAGTTATGGCAGTAAATCAGATTGCCGAATACCTTGAAAAGGGTAATGTTGTAAATTCAGTAAATCTTCCCTGTGTTTCAAAGGAGCTTGCTGAGGGCAACAAGCGTCTTACAGTTATCACTAAGGGTGACGTAAGCGAGGCTGTATTTGCAGCACTTGCAAAGGCAGGTATCGCAACTGACGATTCAACTGCAGCTATCAGAAAAGATGCAGGCTATGTTATTGTTGACGCAGCTGATATAACAGAAGATGCACTTGCAGCTGTAAATGCTGTTGACGGTGTTATCTGCGCAAGAGTTATCGGTTAATTTAAACTTAAAAATACAGAAAGACCGAGTAAAATCGGTCTTTTGTGT
Source organism: Clostridia bacterium (assembly GCA_017549665.1). Next base: position 2,607 of record JAFYUD010000193.1, read on the forward strand.
TTTATTTTTCCGGAAGGTGATTTAATGAATCTTAATTCATATATGCCCGTAAATATTATCAGCGGTAAGGGCTGCGTAAGGGAAAACAGCAGTGTTTTCTCAGCATACGGTAAGAGGTGTCTTATTGTCACGGGAGGTAATTCTGCAAAAAAATGCGGTGCTCTTGCTGATGTTGAAGCAGCTTTAAAAGAAAACGGCATAGAGTATTCTGTTTTCGACGGTATTACTCAGAATCCTTATACTGCAGATTGTCATAAAGCAGGTAGTTTAGCCCGTGAAATGAAGGCTGATTTTATAGTCGGAATCGGCGGCGGCTCACCGCTTGATGCAGCAAAGGCTGTTGCTGTTTTTGCAACCAATCCTGAGCTCAGTCATTCTGATATTTATGACATGAAGCATAAAAATAAACCTCTTAGGTTTATTCTTGTCGGCACAACCTCCGGCACAGGCAGTGAAGTCACAGGTGTATCTGTACTGACAAACAGCGATAACGGAATGAAGAAGAGTATCGGCGGATTGTATTCTGAAATTTCATTCTGTGATTATTCTTATACCTTATCAGTGCCTTATAATGTTACGGTTTCTACTGCAATTGACGCATTTGCACATGTCGTTGAAGGCTATTTTTCAAGCATGTCATCATTATTGAGTGATATTTACGCAGAAAAGGCATTCAGTATGCTTAAAAACGGATTTAAACATTTTTTTGATAACGGTACACTTCCTGATGAAAATATGCGTCAGGAGCTTTATACGGCATCTGTAGTCGCAGGACTTGCGCTTAATATTACGGGAGCCTGCTTCCCGCATACAATGGGATACGTGCTTACTGAGGATTTCGGTATTCCTCACGGAAGAGCCTGCGGTGCATTCCTTGTTGATTATATTCACATGGCTGCGGAGCATAAACCCGAAAAAGCTGAAAAAATGTTTGAAATCATGGAAACGAGTGAAAATGAGCTTTGCGATATGATAGAAAAGCTTTCTGATATTGACATCAGCATGACTTCTGAACAGATTGACGGATATGTCAGCCGTTGGGTTGACCCTGTAAAAAATTTCAGCCGCACCCCAGGTAATTTTACCTCAGATACGGCAAGAAAGCTTCTTGAAAAATATATTTAAACCTTCATTCCTGTTTTTGCATTGAGAATGTTTCTGAAAACAGCAACCTGATTGTTTGAAATGAATTTGTCAGTATGCATACTTCCGAAGTACCACTTCTTGTATTTGCACTGTACTGCAAGCTCATCGAAAAATGCATTCAGAGCTGAAACGGAAAATTGTTCATTCTTCTGCATAAGCAGGAATTCTCTTGTTTTTGAAGGCGGCTCGTGTGTTACTATCAGGTCAACGTCGTAATTTGCGTTTTCAAGACGGTTGACGGCTGCGAGCAATTCCTCTTTGGTGGGAATTTCGGGATGCTGTGAATCTTCATCAGCAAAACGAAGCTCAGCCTCAGGCGATTCACCGCCGCCCATTGTAAATATTTTCATTCCCTCAATTGTATAAATCTGACCTCTTGTAAGGTGGTACAGATTGCCGCAGATATTTCTTGCTTTACCTCCGCACCAGTCAGAAGAAGGGAATTTATTGAGAATATCAAAATTTTCATGTGTTCCGTCTATGAAACAGATGTTGTACTTTCTTTTGCCGAGATTTCTGAGAATCTTGTCCTCATTTTTTGAATCATCCCATATAAAACCGAAATCACCGCAGACGATAAGTGTGTCGTGCAGCTTCATGAATTTAAGAGCATCAGGGGAGAGCCTTGAGGGATCACCGTGAATATCACCTGTAATATATACCATATTATTTCGTCTCCATATTTGAAAATTATATCTTTACATTTAATGAAAATAATTGTATACTTATTATAGCACTATTATGGTGGGTGTGTCTATGAAAAAATCAATAATTTTTATATTTATTTTAATATTTACTTTTTTATCCGTATTTTCAGTGGGTTCTTCAGCTGCATATTACAATAATCACCTTGAAGATATGCGTTCAACAGCCTATCTTCTTGTAAATACAGATACAGATACAGTCGTTTTTGCACAGAATGAGCATCAGCAGCTTAAGTGTGCATCGCTTGTAAAAATCGCAACAGCGGCAGTAGTTGTTGATAACTGTGAGGATCTCGACGAAGTTATTACTGTAACAGAATCTGCGTTAAAGCCGCTCAGTGGCGTTTACAGTGCTTCAAGTGACCTGCAGGTTGGTGAGCAGATATCTGTGCGTAATCTTCTTTATTGTATGATGCTTGAAAATTCAAATGACGTTGCAAATGTACTTGCAGAGCATATAGGCGGTTCAATCGAGAATTTTGTTGTCATGATGAATGACTTTGCAAAGAAAATCGGATGCACGGACACTAATTTCACAAATGCTCACGGTCTTGACGAAGAAGGGGAGTTTACCTCCGCTTATGACATGTATCTTATAACAAAGTATGCGATGACAAATTCAGTTCTTGCTCCCATGGCTCAGCTTGTAAGCTATACTGTCCCCGCAACAAATATGTCAGAGGAAAGAAAGCTCTATACACGTTGTGATATTGTTGAACAGGGTTCAAGATACTTTTATACCTATGCAAAGGGCTTTAAAACAGGTATGACAGATGAATCCCAGAGATGCGCCAGTGTTGTTGCCAATAAGGATGCGTATTCATATATTGCAATCGTGCTCGGTTGTCCCAGTGAATGTATCGACGGCTGCGGATATGCTGACAATACGGCACTTTATGAGGCAAGACGAATGCTCAGATGGGCGTTCAATAACCTTAAAATGACAACGATTGCAGAAACAACAGATATGATTACAAGTGTTGATGTTTCTTTGTCCACACAGAGTGACCATGTAAGGCTTATGCCGGAGATTCAGCTGCAGGCATTGCTTCTCAGCTCAGTTGACGAATCAAGCCTCGAGTTTATTTATGAAACACAGGAAAATGTTGCCGCTCCCGTAAAAAAAGGCGATGTGCTGGGAAATGTAAAGATAAAGTATGCAGATAACGTAATAGCCAGTGTGAATCTTGTTGCCGGTGACGATGTCGACAGAAGCGCAATTCTGTATATCGGACATCTTATCAAAACTGTGCTGACCTCTCCTGTATTTCTGATAATTGCAGGTATACTTGTAATCGGTGTTACAATTTATACTCTCAATCTTTATAAAAAATATAAGCAGAAGCAGAAAGAAACAAGAAAACGACTCAGAGAAATAAAAGAAAAGAATCACGCAGAAGATTCAAATATTTACGAGCTTTTCAAAAAGTAAAAAAATGATTCCCTATGGATTTCCATAGGGAATTTTTTAATGACCGTCAGGTACGACATCAAGCATACCTTTTTCTTTTGTAAGATCAGCATGAAGCAGATCAATAAATGCAATAACAAGAAGGATTTCGGCAAACAATATTGACTTGGAACCGAAGAATCCTGAAAGTACAGAAGCAGAAACAGCACCGAGTATAAATATCAGAATCAGTCCTATATGAAATCCGCTTCTTTTTATGTGACTTTTATCGTCTCTGTGTCTGAGCCATTTTACAAAGTAAACGCCTGCACTTCTGACGTGAGCCGTACAGAATGTTGTAGCAGTTGGGATTTTTTCTGCGTTTCTGAAGGTGTTATATTGCATTGAACACATGAAATTGACCATGATGTGACAAATCTGCACCGGTGCCGTGTCAGGTATAAAGGCAAGAATCAGCACAATAATCATTTCAAATGCAATGAAAGCAGTATCCCACCTGATTTTTATGTGCTTGTTTACTTTTTTCGGCAGAAATTCGGAAATTATCGTGCCGCTGAAGTAAGAAGCCATCGGAATCAGATAATAAAGTGCTGTTTTCCAGTCTGCACCACCCACTGCAATTCCGAGCATTACGAAGTTTGCAGTCTGTGCGTTGCAGAATACACCGCCCTTGCATATATAGGTATAAGCACCGTAAAATCCGCCCAGACATATCATCAGTGCAAAAATCCACCAACGCTCACATTCAAGTAAAAATGATACTTTTTCTTTTTTTCTGCTCATTCCTTGACACTTCCGTCAGAATTGAAAAGGGGAAGCTTTTCAAGATAAATAATATCATCTCTTTCCTGTGCGTCACCTTCTGCAAGAATTGTCATTTTGCCGCAGATTTCACCGCCGGTCTGTTTTACAAGCTCTTCGATTGCACGCAGTGATTCACCTGTTGAAATAACATCATCAATAATAAGAATCTTTTTACCTTTCATAAGTTCAGCATCTGCAGTGTCAAGATAAAGTTTCTGCTGTCCTGCAGTTGTGATTGAATTTACGGTAACTTCAAGCACGCCCGTCATGTAAAGCTTGGGTTTCTTTCTGACGAGAAAATACTTGCTGTCGCCGTGCTGTCTGGCCATTTCGTGAATAAGGGGAATACCCTTTGCTTCTGCAGTGATAAGATAGTCATATTCAGGTGCTCTTTCAAGAAGTGCTTTTGCACATGCAACTGTAAGCTCCTGATCAACGAAAATAACAAAAGCGCCTATATAAAGGTCGTCAGAAATTCTGCATAAAGGCAGTGCTCTGTCAAGACCTGCAATGTTCATTTTATATTCCATCTGAAATTCCTCCGTTATAAACTATATATATTATTATAATTACTATAAAAAAAATGTCAATTGCTAAATTTTTTTTAATTTTTTATTAAAAGACTATTCTTTTAAAGAACTATATGTTATAATACACATAAAATGTTCAGGAGGCGACAGTACATGAATGAAGTTAAAGTAATTGCACACAGAGGTGCCAACAAATATGCTCCGCAGAATACACTTCCTGCTTTTGAGCGGGCAATCGAATTAGGTGCAAACGGTTTTGAAACTGACGTTCATGTCACTAAGGACGGTGTGCCCGTATTGTGTCACAATTATACTGTAAATGAAACAAGTAACGGTATCGGCACAATTTCCTCATACACTCTTGAAGACCTCAGAAAGCTTGATTTCGGTTCATATTTTTCATCAGTACATGCAGGCACTAAGATTCCTACTCTTGATGAGTTTCTTGAGCTTGTTGCGTCATCTGACATTGAGGTTATGAATATTGAGCTTAAAAAGCCCAAGGAAAAGGAAAGCGGAATTGTTGAAAAAACAATCAAGGCAGTAAAGGCTCACGGTCTTTTTAACCGTCTGCTTATTTCAAGCTTTGACCCGTTTCTTCTTACAGAAGCTAAAAAGATTGACCCTCGCTGTCAGACAGGCTTCCTCTATTCACCTCCTCATGTAGAAACACTTTACGGTCATCTTTTCCCTGTCCGTTTTGCAAAGCTTATTGGTGCTGATGCTTTACATCCTATGGATTGTTATGTCAATAAGCAGTATGTGAAATCTGCACATGCCGAAGGCATAAAAGTCAATGTCTGGACAGTCAACAGTGAGGCTGCTATTACACGCTTTATCAAAGCAGGCGTTGATGGATTGATTACTGATTGCCCCGACAGAGTAAGAAAAATAATGAAATCTGTCAAATAATATATTGACACAACACAATTTAGTATATATAATAATAAAAGCCGGTCAGTTTTCAGCCGGCTTTTTTTAACGGAAAGAGGTAAAATATGAATATAAATTTTGTAGTACCGTGTCTGCTTGGTCTTGAAGCGCCTATAGCCGAAGAGCTTCGTGAAATGGGCGCTTCCGACGTCAGGGCAGAAAACGGCAGAGTTCTGTTTTCAGGTGATGAACATATTCTTGCAAGAGCAAATATCTGTTCACGTTTTGCAGAGCGTATACAGGTTTTTGTCGGTACATTTGAGGCACATACATTTGAAGATCTTTTTCAGGGTACAAAAAATCTTCCATGGGAGCTCTGGGTTGGTAAGGAAGACAAATTCCCCGTAAAGGGTTATTCGCTCAATTCCGATCTTTTCAGCGTAAGTGACTGTCAGGCTATTATCAAAAAAGCTGTTGTTGAGCGCCTCAAGACAAAGTACCATGTTGAATGGTTCAAGGAGACAGGTGCGATGTATCAGATTCAGTTTTCAATTATGAAGAATCAGGTAAGCCTTCTTATTGATACATCAGGTCCCGGTCTTCATAAGAGAGGCTACAGACCTGCATCAAACGCAGCTCCCATCAAGGAAACTCTTGCAGCAGCGCTCTGCTATTTCGCAAGACTGCGTGATTTCCACACACTGTATGATCCCATGTGCGGTTCAGGTACAATCCTTACAGAAGGCGCAATGATGGCAAAAAACATTGCACCCGGCGTAAAAAGAAGATTTACAGCAGAAACATGGAGTCAGATTCCTGCTCAGGTATGGCGTGAAGAAAGAGAACGAGCAAGAAGCCTTGAAAAGACTGATATTGAATTCAGAGCATTCGGTTCGGATATTGATGTTGCAGCGCTCAGAATTGCAAAGGAAAATGCAATCAGAGCAGGTGTAGCAGACCTTATTACATTCAAAAAAGCCGACGTTGCAGACTTTAAGCCCGAAACCGAAAGAGGTACTGTTATAGTCAATCCTCCTTACGGTGAAAGACTTATGGACGCATCATCCGTTCAGCAGCTTTACCGTAATATGGGTAAGGTGTTCAATCCTGAACGAGGCTGGGCATATTACATGATTACTGCTGATGAAGATTTTGAAAAAGCATTCGGCAGAAAAGCAGATAAGAGAAGAAAACTTTACAACGGCATGATCAAGTGCCAGTTATATATGTATTTTAAGTGATATGAAAGAAATAATTTTTTCAGCGATAGCTGAGGACGGATATGTCGAAAATTTAACATTTACAGGTGAGGAAGTAATCGGGTCTGACTTTTCAGGCGTGGATTATAAATCACTTGTGGTTGAAAAGTGCCGCTTTGAAAAGTGCGATTTCAGTAAATCAGGCTTTGTTGATATCAGATTTGTTGATTGTACATTTGTCGGCTGTAAATTCAGAAGCGGATACTTCAAAAATTGCGAAATGACTGATTGCCGCTTTGATAATTCTGATTTTTCTGACAGCCACATGAAGGAAACTGTATTCAGAAACAGCTCATGCTGTTACTCAATGTTTTCAGATTCAAAGCTTGAGAACAGCCGTTTTGTACAGTGTAATCTCAAAATGGCAGTCTTTGCGGAAGTTAAACTCAAGCATTGTGATTTTACAGATGTAAATCTCAGCGGTGCAGATTTCTTCAAAACAAGTCTTAAAAATATTGATCTTTCCACTTGTGAGATTGCAGGAATTACTGTTTCGGACAGCTTCAGAGAGCTGAAAGGCCTGCGAATCACTCCTGCTCAGGCTCAGGATATCGCTGTAGTTTTAGGCGTAAAATTTATATAAAAAGAAAAGGCACAGTTTTTATACTGTGCCTTAATTTTATGCTTTTAACTGAGCAAGCGCTGTAATCACAGCTTCTGTTGTTGCTGGCTCACCGCCGAGAAGTGCTGCGGCGCCGTAGGAGATAGTGGCTACGATAACGCCTGCGATAAGTACACCGAGAGCAATGATGGGGAAGGATTTTTTGAGATCGATGTCAAGAAGTGCTGCGAAGAGAGCACCTGTCCAAGCGCCTGTGCCCGGTAACGGAATCGCAACGAATACAAGAAGACCCCACTGCTTATATCTCATGACCTTATCTTTGTTCTTTTCAGTCTTTGCTTCAAGCTTGCTGATGAATTTGTCAAAGAATTTGAATCTTCTTAAGAACTCGAAAATCTTTTTGATGAAGAGAATGATGAACGGAACGGGAAGAAGGTTTGCGAAGTAGCAGATAAGAAATGCCTTCCACAGCTCAATATCAAGAAGTGCTGCTGCAATAAGTCCGCCTCTGAGTTCAAGAATAGGTAAAAGTGAGATTATAAAAATTGTCAGCTCTCCGGGAATTTTATTTCCGAAAAGATCGACGAAAAAATTAGCTAATGTTTCAGCCAAAAAAATCAACTCCGGTTAAATGTTTTTTTCTTTAAGAAAATCTCTTGATGAGATAAGAATGCTCTTGTCATTTTCAAATCTGAGAGTGCTCAGAGCATTGTCGAAATCGAGCCAGATATAGTCTTCGATTTCAGCTTCCTGAATAACAGTGCGGGAATCAGTTGTTGAAGCGAGGAAAATTGTTACCCTCTTTTCAACTCTGCCTGCAATTTTATACTCTGAGGTTGAGCTGTAACCGTCGATTATATTTATATGCAGACCTGTCTCTTCCAATACCTCACGTTTTGCAGTTTCAGGCTTTGTTTCACCACGCTCAATATGGCCTTTGGGGAAGCCCCAGTGATTGCTTCTCTTGTTTTTGATAAGCAGATATTTACGAATACCGCCCACATCTCTGAAAACAACAGCACCGCATGAGCTTTCATACAGACACTCGAGAGTGTGAGGTCTGTTTTTTTCAAGGAATTTGATTGCATCTTCAATCTCAAAATTGATATATCTTGATTTTTTAGGTGCAACAATAATGTAATTAGGTCGCTTGTCCTGATGGCGGACAACAGCGATAATCCTACCTTCAAAAATATTGACAGGGTGGTTTATACCCAGTACGCAGGCGGAGTAAATAAAGTTTTTCTTCTCAGTCTTTATTTCGGCTATACCGAAATTCAGCATATACCTGGTATTGGTTTTGCTGTCAAAGGAATTGAAGGGTTTAGTTATTCGTACTCTGACGCTTTTACCCAACATAAAAATAACTTCCTATTCGCATATACTGAATCCATTATACATGATTTTTATATTGGTTTCAAGTTTTTTTTATAATAATATAATATTTTCTTGAAATAAAAAAGTGCCCGGATAACCGAGCACTTAATTTTATTATCTCTTTCTTTCCCAGCCTTCGAAGAGCTTGTCGAAGTAGTAAACATTGTTTTCTTCGGGAGAGTGGTCATTGTACCATACCTGAGCGAAGAAGGGATTTGTTCTTGCAACTTCGTCGTAGTTCCATTTTACTGTGGGAATTGTACAGTCGGGACACCAGTGACCGCCTCTGAGAACGAGGTTGGGGCTTGCTGAGAATTCGCCGCCGCAAGTACCGCATTTCCACTTGAGCTTTGAGTAGATGTCACCCTTAGCCATCTTCTTGGAAACAACCTTACCGCCTCTGAATTCAGCAGCCTGCTTCATATCGTTGAGGTCAAGCTCTGAAAGGGGCTTTGACTCATCGTAACCGTGGTCAAGCTTGAATTCCTCAGCAGCGCTGTTGTGCTTGTCGAATGTTTCAAGATCGAACATTGACCAGTAAGCACCGATCTTCTGCCAGTCTTCGTAAGTGCCGTAGAATGCAGAAATTCTGTCCTGATCCTTGTTCTTAATCCAGTCAAGAGTACCCCACTGCTTTGTTTCAGCAATCTTCTTCATGAAGGGCTTAGCACCGAAACCGATGAGCTTCTTTGTGGGAATGTACTTGGGAATTCTGAAGTATGCTTCAACCTGTTCAGCAAGTCTATCGAAATACATTTCAACAGGAAGATTTTCACGGAAGTGAAGGTACTTTTCAAGAAGGTCACCGTCTGCGTAGAACTGACCGTGGAAGTTCTTGAGTGTGAACCAGTTAGGATCAAACATTTCTTTGGGATCGCCAAGACCGATACAGCCGAGAAGGAGCTTCTCGAATTCGTAGTTAGTAAGTCTGTATTCCTTACCTGAACCGATGTTGTAGAAGCTTCTCCAGAACTCTTCGGGAAGATTTTCTTCTGTAACGAAGTTTGACATAAGTCTTCCTGAGTCTTCAACAGTAGCCCATTCAAGAACACCGTTAAGAGGAACGTGATACATGATG
>JAFYUD010000194.1 GCA_017549665.1 Clostridia bacterium
GAATTATGTTAAGTATCAGAAAATACGAACTCAAGGATAAAGAAGGCGTGCGCAACGCTTGCCTTAACAGCGAAGGTGAAGGCAATATGCCGCCCGAAACCTGCGAATTTGTTCTGCACATATTCTGCGATTACTATACTGAAAACGAGCCGGATAACTGCTTCGTGCTTGATGATGACGGGAAAGCGGTAGGCTATATTCTCTGCGCCGAAAATTTTGATATTTTCCACGAAAAATTCAGAACACATTATCTTCCTGCAATACTCCCCCTGGGTGAAAACAGACATCAGTGGGCAATAAATTCTATTTTTCTTCATGAGAAATATAAAGAAGAATATCCTGCTCATCTGCATGTTGACCTTCTTCCGGATTATCAGCGTCAGGGCTGGGGCACAAAGCTTATGAGTGCACTTTTTGAGCAGCTGAGAAAAAAAGGCGTCAGCGGTATTATGCTGACAGCAGGAATCAGTAATGAATCAGGTAAGAATTTTTACAGAAAACACGGTTTTAATGAAATGGAAACACACATAACAGATGTTGCATTCGGAATAAAACTGTAAAAATAAATTTTTTTATTTTCCGTGCAATAAAACCTCTTTCTTCTGCATTAATATTATGAAAGGGTAAAGTGATATGCTCAATGTTTTAACTGCCATCCAATCAGAATACGGCGTCAGGAAACCGGTTGATGACTCACTGATTCTGACTGTTGCACAGGGCGACATGAATGCATTTCATGAGCTTTATGAAGCTGTGTCAAAAAGTGTCTACGGCTTTGCTCTTTCAATAACAAAAAATTCACAGGATGCAGAAGATATTTTACAGGAAACCTTTCTGAGAATCTATTATAATGCCCCGTCATACATTCCGCAGGAAAAACCGATGGCATGGATTCTGACAATAACACGCAATCTGTCACTTGAAAAGCTCAGAAATAAAAAAAGATTTGCAGCCTTTGACGAAGCAAGACCTGAAGAAATTGATTTCAGTGCAATAAATGATGCTGAATCAAAAATTCTTCTTGAAACTGTTTTCTCAATTCTCAGTGACGCTGAAAAACAGATTCTGATTCTTCACGCAGTCAGCGGCATGAAGCATCGTGAAATCGCAAAACTGCTTGACTTGTCGACAAACACGGTACTGTCAAAATATCACAGAGCAATAAAAAAAATCAGAAATTCAATGGGGGAGGAAAATTCATGACAACAAATGAAACAGAAAACAGAATTTCCTCTGCAGTTGAAAGCATGATACCTGAAGATTCTTACGCTTCAATTGTGAAAAAGCTCAGCTCTGCGTCCTCAGACGAAAGGACGGTTATCAATATGACAGCAAAGAAAAACAACATGGTGAAGATATTTATTTCTGTTGCAGCCTGCATTCTTCTTATTGCAGGTATTTCAGGCACAATGCTTTACAGTAACTTCGCCGTTGAATCAGTTATCGGAATAGATGTGAATCCCGGAATAGAAATCACAGCAAACAGACATGACAAGGTGCTTGATTGTTCTGCTGTAAATACTCAGGGGGCAGAAGTGCTTGACAATATGGACCTTCGTTCAACAGATGTGAAGGTAGCAGTCAACGCAATAATCGGCTCAATGGTACAGCACGGATATATGGCTGATAACAACAGCATTCTCGTTACTGTCTGCAACGACGACGAAAGCAAGGCAATGCAGATGAAAGATGAGATATGCTCTGACATCAATCTTGCTCTTGAAAACAACAATGCCGATGCCGTAATCATCAGACAGACATCAGCATACACTGAAGATGCAAAGAAATTTGCAGAGGAAAACAACATTTCCGTCGGCAAGGCTACTTTTATTCTCAATATTGTAAAAAAGGATAGCACACTCAATGCACAGGAGCTTGCAGAAATGAGCATCAGCGAAATTGCAATGCTTGTAAGATATAATAATATTGATATAAGTGATATTGCTGACTACGACCATGATGACAGTATATGGGAAAACATTGCTGATTCCATTGAAGATGTAAACGAAGACGCTTACAAGGATGAAGCTTATTCATCTGCAGATATAATCAGCAAGGATGAAGCATTACACCACGCAATAAAGCACTCAAACACAATTTTCTCAGATGTGACAACAGAAGACATTGAATACATCATCTGCGAGTATGACCATGACAACGGAAAGCATAAGTATGAAATCGAATTTGTATGGCACGGCATGAAATTCGAATACGATATAGATTCGTCTACAGGTGCAGTTTTATCACATGAGCATGAGCAGTACGAGCCTGACCAGATGGGTGAAATTGATAACTTCGACCATGACGATGACCATGATGATGACCATAATGAACATCACGATTAACAAAAAAAGTAAGGGACTGCTGAGCAGTCCCTTGTTTGTTTATTTATTGGATTTTACCTTTTCCGCCGTCACGGTAATACTGTGTGAATGTCTTGGGATGGGGATTATTTGCCCACAGCTCGTCAGCAACAGGCTGCCATTCGTAAGCAAATTCATCACACTTGCCGCAGAGTGTATCAACATCCTCCTCAACAATAAGGTCAGTTGACTTTGCGCCCGTCTTCTTTATGATTTCACGGAGCTTGTCGGGATTTTCAAGCATAGGACAGGGACGAAGATGATTGTCATTGAAGGGCTGTCCCTTTCTGTACTCAGCAAAAAGAGGATTCTTAAGTCCCTCAAGAAGTGTGTGTGTACGGATATTTGAGTCCGAATAATGAATAAATACGCAGGGCTCCATATCGCCTCTTGAGTTGATGTGGAAGTAGTTTCTTCCGCCTGCGATACATCCGCCTACAAACTCACCGTCATTCTGGAAGTCGAAAACAAACATGGGTTTACCTGTTTTGCTGTTTCTTGTTCTTCTTATCCAGTAGTACATATACTTTCTCTGAGCAGGAGAAGGAATAAGATTCTTGTCAGCCTCGTGTCCTACGGGCATATAATTGAAGTAGAATGCGAACTTGACGCCCTTTTCAACCATAAGGTCAAGGAATTCGTCACTTGTAACAAAGTCAACGTTGCTTCTTGTATAGCAGACCGAGATACCGAAGATAATCTTATTCTTCTTAAGAAGATCCATTGCTCTGAGAGTTGTTGCGTAAGCGCCCTCACCACGTCTCCAGTCATTGCTTTCCTCACTGCCCTCAATACTCAGAGCAAGTGACATATTACCCACACTCTTAAGATCGTCGCAGAATTTCTGATCAATAAGAGTTGCGTTTGTATATGCAAGGAATGTACAATCGGGATTTTCACGGCAGATTCTTATAAGCTCATTTTTCTTGATAAGAGGCTCGCCGCCTGTGTACATATATACGTGAGTACCAAGCTCCTTACCCTGCTTTACAACATTGCTCATTTCATCGTAAGTAAGGCTCTGCTTGTGACCGTATTCAGCAGCCCAGCAGCCTTTACAGTTAAGATTACATGCACTTGTAGGGTCCATAAGAAGAAGGAACGGAATGTTACAGCCGTGCTTCTCTCTGTTTTCTCTGACAGCCTTTGTGCCCTTGAGACCTGCTTCGTAACCCAATGACATCGCAAGAGTCTTTATCATATGAGGATCAGTATCCCTGAGAATGTTCTTTGCAAGCTTTACATAAGTATTATCAGGGTCTGATGCGCCCTTGATAAGACCGTTGATGGCTCTGTCAGGAAACAATCCCTTGAACAGACCGAGCACACGTCCGGCAAACTTAGGGATATTCTTATCAGGATCTCTGATTATATATTTCAATGCCACGTCAAGCAGTGTGCTGACTGCAGCTTTTGAGATTTTATCCTTAAAAGACATGAGGTTACCTCCTTTTACATGTCATTCCAAGTCATTATAACATAATTATTTGCATATGTAAATAAAATAATTATTACAATCTTGAAATAGTTTATTGTAAGATTGAACAATATGTGTTATTATATCACAGTTAGTTAAAGGAGAAATATAATGACACAACAAAAAAAGGAATTATGCGGCATTCTGATAAGAGCTGCCGTGGCAATGGTACTCTTTGTTACCGCAATTGTAAATTACGACTACCTTTCAGGACTTGACGTACAGTCAATCCTTTCATCAATCAGCAATGTGGGACTGATCGTTGCCGTTGTACTGCTGATGTACTTTGTAAAGGGACTTATTTTTGTCCTGCCTGCATCGGTTATTTATGTGGCTGTGGGAATAGTCCTTGACACATGGCTTGCCGTAGGTGTAAATGTACTTGGAATAATAATCGAAGTAACAGTTTCCTATCTTCTCGGCAGATTTTTAGGAGGAGATTACGTAAGAAAAATCCTCTCAAAGAAAAAAGCAGGTCAGAAGATTCTTGCAACCGATTTTCAGAATAAAAAGTGGCTTATTTTCACCACAAGACTTCTTCCCGTATTCCCCATTGACTTTCTGAGTCTGTTTTTCGGGGCAACAAAAAGCAGCTTTCTGCTGTATTTCCTTTCATCCGTTGCAGGTCTTGCACCGAGAGTAATTCTTTTCACAATCATCGGTGACAATCTCTTCAAATGGATTCCCATGGATAAGCTTATTTTTATAATCATCTGCTGTATCCCCGTGGGTGTTGCGGCATATCTTATAAAGAAGCTTGTGATTGACAAAAAGCGTAAAAGCGAAAATACTCAGTGAGGAGCAGAAGCTCCTCTTTTTTTGCAGAATAATTCAACTGCTGATTGAATTTTTCTCAAACAATATGTTATTGTTTTAATATATCATTGAGTGTATTATGAAGACGAGGTGATTAAAATGAATATATATTTAAGCGAAAATATTAGGCGTCTGCGCCGTGAAAAAGGAATCACACAGGAAAACCTTGCCGAGTTTCTGGGTGTTACATTCCAGAGTGTCAGCAAATGGGAAAGAGGCGAAAGCTATCCCGATATAACCATTCTCCCCGCAATCGCATCATTTTTCGGTGTAACAACCGACGAGGTGCTGGGAATGGACAAATCAAGACTTGAAGAGAGAATCAGGGAATATATAGATTTTTACTCAGCTATGCGACTGAAGGATTCACACCTGACATATAAAAAATTAAAAAGTGCCGTAAAGGAATTCCCCGGTGATTTCCGTCTGCTTGTAAGATACATGGAAATGCTGATGATTGAGAAAACACACAAGGATGCACCCGACTTTGAAAAAACCTCATGCGAGCTTATGACCATTTACAGAAACATTCAGAATCATTGCACCGACGACAGCATCAGAATATGGGCAAAACGACTTATCTGTCAGCATCTGCACACAAAGGCACACTACACGGGAGCAGAAATTTATCAGCAGCAGGCAGAAGAAATTCTTGATGAAATACCTGAAATGCTCAATTCAAGGGAATATCTTGCAACAATGCTTATTTCAGATATGCCCAAGCATTATAAGGCTTGTTCTGACGCAATCGAGCAGCTGTTATTCATGCTTGAAAACTCCGTGAGCCACCACTGCTTTTATGACGAGAATTTCACACCCGAATACAAAATCGAAGCAATTCTGAAGATGAATACAATCCTTGAAACAATCTATACTGACGGTAATTACGGCAAGAACTGGCTTCCTCTGATATACAATTACGGTAATCTCGGCCGGCTTTATTTCCGGACGGGTGATGAAAAAAAGGCAATTGAATATCTGAGAAAATCTGCTGAGCTTGCAAAACAGTACGATTCAATTCCCGAAAAAACTTTAATGAATTCTCAGTTTTTTGAAAACAGAACCTTTGAAAAGACATTGCAGGGAGAAACCATGTGTGAAAGAATGACACGCCGCTTCACAAACAATTACCCTCTTTCCGATGACTTCAGAAATTCAGATGCATTCAGAGAGCTTCTTGAGATTATAAATTAAAAAAATGCAGCACACATCGTGTAGTGTACTGCATAAAGCTTAAAACATCATTAAAACTGTGGAAACCGATGCCAGAACAACGGAGATAACCGTTCTCGGTGTCGGTTTTTCTTTTCTTATAAAGCTTATTATGGTTGAAAAACACATAACACCGCCCGTAATAATGGGAAACTGCACCGATGCGGGAAGCTTTGCAAGAGCAAGAAGGGAAAACAGATTGCCGATTCCTGAGCAGACTGCATATCCGCTGACACTGCCAAGCTCTTTAAATGAAACAATAGTGATCTTTTTGTTTTTTATCAGCTGGAAAGCAAGACACATCACAAAAACAAAAATGTTCACCGTTGCCATAAAGCTGTAGCTGTCAACTGAAAGCTCTGTATTGTACTGATGCATTTTTGCAAGAACGGAAACCGTACCGTTAAGAAGGAAAACCGCAAGATAATACTTGAGATTCTTACCCTTTCTTTCACTCTTTTCAAAGGTGAGAAGAGTTGCAGCAATAATAAGCACAACACAGCATATCTGTGCAACGGACGGCTTTTCATTACAGAAAATGACGCCGTATGCAAAGGGCATCAGCAAGCCGCCAAGCATTGTAAAAATTGAAAACAGTGACAGATTTGCCGTTGCAAATGCTTTGAGTCCCGAATAGGAATAAAGCAGAAGCGCAACAGCGTAAATCACCGCAATCAATGCGGAAAACCATGTCACGGTAAGCTTGAAACCGCTTAAGATAAGCAGTATAAGAAAGCTGATTCCGTTTGTGTACATGGAGAAGGTGACGGTTGAATCAACACCGTCTCCGTTGTACTTTCTGAATTGTTGATTGAAGAGAAACTGCATTGCAAAAAGCAATGCAGCTGCGACAAGTAATCCGTACATAATCAGTTGCAGAGAATATCAGTTTCGATGTATCTGATACCCATATCGTAAAGCTTCTTTGCGTCCTCAACTGTGTTTACAGTCCAGAATGATACGGGGATTTCAGCATCAACAGCAAGCCTGATTGAAGCTTCGTCATTTTCTTCAAAGTTGGCTGAAAGCCATACATTGTCACTGATTGCCTTGGCCTCGGAAATGTTTTCTTCTGTGATTTCATCAACAAGGTACCACAGCTCGATGCTTGAATCAAGCTCATGAATAACCTCAAGCTGCTTGAGATCAAATGAAATAACTATTGACTGCTCAGCAAGACCCTTTGCCTTGACTGCATCAATGATTGTGTAAAGTGAATCATAATCTTCAGACTTGATTTCAATCTGAGGTCTTGTGTTGCTGCCTACGAAAATGTCAAGGTATTCATCAAGAGTAGCGATATGAAGATCATCATACTCCCAGAAGTTAGCACCTGACATGTATTCAAGCTCTTTAAGCTCTGCAAGAGTTGAAGCTTCAACCTCTACATCAACCCAGAACATTTTTGATGTTGATGAATTGTGGCTGAGCACCCAGTGACCGTCTTTTGTAAGTCTGATATCACATTCAGCTGAGTAGTAACCAAGCTCAACTGCCTTTTCATAAGAAGGAAGGCTGTTTTCGGGAGCTGTTGCAGTTACGCCTCTGTGAGCTATGAAGTAAACAGGGTCTGCTTCACTGCCGATTCCCTCTTCAGAAACTGAAATAACCTGCTTGGGGTAATTTACAAGCTTGAGAATTGAGAAAAAAGGAAGTGATGTATTAAGCATCAGAGGAATGATAAGTGTGATAAGAATTTTGTTAAGAAACAAAGCCATGTCTAAAATCCTTTCGTTTTTCAAGATGTTATATAGTATACTACCATTAAACGGCACAGTCAACATTTTTTTCTTTTATATTGCTTTAAATAAAATAATATGTTACAATCAAGGTAATATTTTAAGACATATCGTAAATACTTCAGACGGAGGTTTTTACGATGTGTACAGCAGTTTCATTCAAAGCATATAATCATTATTTCGGCAGAAATCTTGACATTGACAGAGATTACGGTGAAGTCATTACCATAACTCCCAGAAATTTTCATCTTGAATTCAGAATGGCAGACAGTGTGAAGCATCATCCCGCAATTATCGGCACGGCAGCTGTTGTCAATGATTATCCCCTTTATTTTGACGGCACAAACGAATACGGTCTGAGCATGGCAGGACTTAATTTTCCTGAAAATGCACGTTATAACGGAATTGACAACAAAAAAGACAACATAGCCCCCTTTGAGCTTATTCCGTGGATTCTTGCACAGTGCAGGAATGTCTGCGACGCTGAAAATCTGATTAAAAATCTGAATATTACAGATATTGATTTCAGCATAGGATTGCCTTCCACCCCTCTTCACTGGCTTATTTCGGACAAAGAAAAGTCACTGACGGTTGAAAGCGTAAAAAGCGGGCTGAAAATTTTTGAAAATCCCGTGGGCATACTGACAAACAATCCCACGTTTGATTTTCACATGATGAACCTTAATAATTATATAAACATTTCCCCGTCTCAGCCGGAAAACAGGTTTTCGGAAAAGCTGAAGCTGACCCCATACAGCCTCGGCATGGGCGCAATGGGACTTCCCGGTGATTTTTCGTCAGCATCACGTTTTGTAAGGGCTGCTTTCACAAAATTCAATTCGGCTTCATCCCTGAATAAAAACGAAAGCGTAAGTCAGTTTTTTCACATTCTTGAAGCTGTGACTCAGCCTGACGGCTGCAACCGTGTCGGAGACGGCAGCTATGAATACACCCGTTATTCATCCTGCTGCAACACCGATAAGGGGATTTATTATTACAGGACATATTTCAACAGTCAGATTTCGGCTGTTGATATGAATAAAGAAAATCTTAATGCCGACAGACTTATCACATACAACATGATAAAAAGTCAGCAGATAAAATATCAGAACTGAGAGGTTGATATTATGAAAAACTACAAGCACGCTTTACTTGTTATGGAAAAGCACAATTATCCTGAGGATGCAAGAGAAATCATCATCCGTACTGAGGAAAAAATCCTTGCAAGTGAAAAAGCAAATAAGATATACGACTCAATGTACAGAGATTACTGGATAAAGAAGCGAAATTTCGACCGTTTCAGAGACAAGGTTGACGCACTTGCAGAAGAAATCGGTGAGCATAAGTACACAATTCACCTTGTGCTTCTTCTCAACTGCACAAAGCCGCTTCTTGCAGAGTACAAGAAAAAGGGTATCAGCGAGGATATTTACTGGAATACAATCCTTGACCTTTACTCAAAGGGTTATGAATGCAAGGAAAACTACGGTTTCTGGGGCACATTCGTCGAAACATGGTTTATGGGCTTCTACAACATGACACGTTTCGGTCTCGGCAGATTCCAGTA
>JAFYUD010000195.1 GCA_017549665.1 Clostridia bacterium
GCGATGGTATAAACCTTATAAGGGTTAAATAAGAGAGTAGTGAGTAGTTGATTTATATTCGGCAACCGTTAATAATTTGTCGAAAAAACCTACGCAAAGGCGCATATAGCACGCAATTTATCACTATTTTTGTAGTCGGAAAAGTTTTCTTTGTTCACAAAGGTTAGTTATATGGAAATTAGAGAGAAACAGTGGGTTGAGAATTTTATGGCGCAGATTATCGCCAAGAACCCAAATGAGCCCGAGTTCCACCAGGCAGTACGCGAGGTGGCTGAGTCGTTGGCTCCATATATTGTAGCAGATCCTGCTTTGCAGCAGCTCAAAGTTCTTGAGCGCATCGCTGAGCCTGAGCGCGTTATTATGTTCCGCGTGCCTTGGCTCAACGACCGTGGAGAGATTGAGATAAATCGTGGTTTCCGTGTGCAGATGAACAGTGCACTCGGTCCATACAAGGGTGGTATCCGTTTCCACGCATCGGTAAACCTCTCGATCATGAAGTTCCTTGCTTTCGAGCAGACATTCAAAAACAGCCTTACAGGTCTTCCTATCGGCGGTGCAAAGGGTGGTTCTGACTTCGATCCCAGAGGCAAGAGTGATGCAGAAATTCTCCGTTTCTGTCAGGCTTTCATGACAGAGCTTTACAGACATATCGGTGCAAACCTTGACGTTCCTGCAGGTGACATCGGTGTAGGCGGCAGAGAAATCGGCTACCTCTTCGGTCAGTTCAGACGTATCAAGGGCTCATTCGAGAACGGCGTTCTTACAGGTAAGGGTCTTTCATACGGCGGCTCACTTATCAGACCCGAGGCTACAGGCTACGGTGCTGTTTACTACGCAGTTGAGGTTCTCAAGCACTTCGGTGAGGACGTAAAGGGCAAGACATTTGCAGTTTCAGGCTTCGGTAACGTTGCATGGGGTACAGCAAAGAAGGTTGCTCAGCTCGGCGGTAAGGTTGTTACTATTTCAGGTCCTGACGGATATGTTTATGATCCCGATGGTATCGTTACAGAAGAAAAGATCAATTATCTTCTTGAGATGCGTGCATCAGGCAGAGATAAGGTTCAGGATTATGCTGACAAGTTCGGCGTTGAATTCTTCCCCGGTCAGAAGCCCTGGGGTGTCAAGGTTGACGTTGCAATGCCTTGCGCAACCCAGAACGAAATCGGCATGAAGGAAGCTCAGCAGCTTGTTGAAAACGGCGTTCCTTACTACATTGAAGTTGCTAACATGCCCACAACAAATGAGGCACTTGCATACCTTATGGAAAATTGTAAGGTTGTTGCTCCTTCAAAGGCAGTTAACGCAGGTGGCGTTGCTGTTTCAGCTCTTGAAATGAGCCAGAACTCATCAAGATACTCATGGACAAGTGAAGAGGTTGACGAAAAGCTCAAGCACATCATGAAGAATATCCATGACTCTTCAGCAGCAGCTGCAGAAGAAAACGGTCTCGGATACAACCTCGTTGCAGGTGCAAATATTGCAGGCTTCCTCAAGGTTGCAGACGCAATGATGTCACAGGGCATATTCTGATAAATCAATAATCAAAGAGTCGGTTAAACCGGCTCTTTTTTGTTTGAGGTTGAGATAAATAAGAATTTATCTTTTTAAATTAACAATGTACAATGTACAATTTACAATTTACAATTATCGGAACACCTTCGGTGTTGAATTTTAATTGTACATTTAAATTATTGTTTCCCGTTGACATATTATTCTTATTTTAATATAATGAATATATTCCTGACAATAGGAGGGCAAATGCTCATGAAAAGCAAAGTTCTTACACCTGAACAATTAAGGCGCCGTAATGAAAAGCGTCTTAAGGAAATCAAAAAATGGGAGGCTGAAAAGGCTAAGCCCAGAAAGAGTTATTATCTTGCATATCTTGTGTTTGTAATCACTCTTATTTATGCAACTGATGAAATTGCATCACAGATCGGAACTCTTATGAAAACTGAAATTGCAAACGATCTTCTTGCAAATTTCGGTGAAAGCTCAGTTGGTCTTCTGGATATTCTTTCAATGGTTGTTGTGCCTTTCCAGATGATCGGTCTTGTTTACAGACCTCTCGCTGATAAATGGGGACGCAAAAAGTTCCTTATTATCAACACATTCGGTATGAGCTTTGCTCTGCTTGTTATTTTCCTTTCAAACAATCTTTTCCTTTACTTCGTTGGTGCATGTATGGTGCAGTTCTTCATTCCTCACGATATGCACGTTGTTTACATAATGGAAACGGCTCCGCCCAAGCACAGAGCAAGAATGTACTCTGTAATCAAGTTTGTTGCAAATATGGGCGTTATGCTTGTACCTCTTCTCAGACGTATGCTAATGACAGATACATCAGAGTGGAGAAAGGTTTACTTTATCCCTGCAATAATCGGTCTTGTGTGCAGCTTTATTGCGCTTCTTGCAGCAAAAGAGCCTGATGCATTTATCGATTCAAGACTCAGATATCTTAAGATGACTGACGAAGAAAGAGAGATTGCTCAGCAGACAGAAAAAGAAGCAAATGCGCAGGGCGGACTTATCAATGCTATAAAATTTGCATTCAAGCACAAGCAGCTCAAATGGCTCTATATCTCAGCTGCGATTGCAAATCTCGGCTTCCTTGTTACGATTGAGTATCAGCCTATAATGACATACGGTTATGCAAACAGCTACCTGAGAAACGGTCTTTTCACAAATCTGGAAGAGGCTGTTGAGGCGGCAGGCGTAGGCGTTATCACAACAGCATTGTTCCTGTTTACAATAGGCAGTGCCTGTGCGCAGGTTGTAATGGGTTTTGTTTCTGACTCAAAGGGCAGAAAGCCTGCTGCAATCACAATGGCTGCAATGTGCCTTGTTTCATTTGTCGGATTTTTCGTTGGTGCAAACCTTGACTGGTCACCTTATATTGTCGGCTTCCTGTGCGGCGCATGTATCGGCAGCTACTATGCAACAAATGACGTTCTTATTATGATGATAGGTGAGTCATCACCCACAAACCTCAGATCTTCAACGATTTCAGCACAGTATATCGTTGTTGCAGTGGGCGTTGCGATTTCATATGTTGTAGGACTTCCTCTTGTAACATGGCTTGGTAATAGCTATGCGGGTATCATTGCACTTTGCTTTGCAGTACCCGGCTTTATCGGCTCACTTATCACACTTTCAGCAAAAACACATGACACAAAGGGTATCGATATGGATACCGTCACCGGCTGCGAGTGGGATTAAAATTCAATAATTGAAAAAGAGATAATGCAGAAAAATTCTGTATTATCTCTTGATTTTTTATACATTTGTCGCACAAAATATACTAAGATATTTCTTATGTGTTATCTGTTGTAAAGTTGACCAAAAATTTTTTTGTCAAATCCTCATAAAGTGTATGCATAACTCTTGAAAATTCGTTTTTATAGGCGTATAATACATAAGTAATGCTATTTAATTTGTGTGGTGTCGTTTTATACGATTCCCCACCTGAGAAAGGATTTTCTATTATGGAAAAAAATGAACGTAGAGTCGGTACTGTATCAAGAGGTATCCGTTGCCCCATCTTCCGTGAGGGTGATGATCTTGCAGGTATCGTAACTGACAGTGTTCTCAAAGCAGCAGAGTCTGAAGGTTTTGAACTTCGTGACAGAGATGTTATTTCTCTTACTGAATCTATCGTTGCACGAGTACAGGGCAACTATGCTTCTGTTGAAGATATTGCGGCTGATGTCAAGGCTAAACTCGGCGGTGAAACAGTGGGTGTTATTTTCCCCATTCTTTCAAGAAACCGTTTCGCAATCTGCCTTAAGGGTATTGCAATGGGCGTCAAGAAGGTTGTTCTTATGCTCAGCTATCCTTCTGATGAAGTAGGTAATGAGCTTGTAAGTCTTGATAAGATTGACGAAGCAGGTATCAATCCTTACAGCGATGTTCTTTCAGAGGCAAAATACCGTGAGCTTTTCGGTGAGAATAAGCACGAATTCACAGGTGTTGACTACGTTGCATACTATGGTGATCTTGTCCGTTCATGCGGTGCAGAGTGTGAGATTATCTTTGCAAATCAGGCAAAGGCAATTCTTGACTACACAGACTGCATCATCAACTGTGACATTCACACAAGAGCAAGAACAAAGAGAATTCTCAAGGCTGCAGGTGCAAAGATTGTCTGCGGACTTGATGATATAATGAACGCTCCCGTTAACGGCAGCGGATGCAATGAGAGATACGGTCTTCTCGGTTCAAACAAATCAACAGAAGACAAGATCAAGCTCTTCCCCAGAGAATGTAAGGATCTCGTTCTTGACATTCAGGCAAGAGTTCTTGAAGCAACAGGCAAGCACGTTGAAGTAATGGTTTACGGCGACGGCGCATTCAAGGATCCTCAGGGTAAGATCTGGGAGCTTGCAGACCCCGTTGTTTCTCCTGCATTTACAGACGGTCTTATCGGCACTCCCAATGAGCTTAAGCTCAAGTATCTTGCTGATAATGATTTCAAGGATCTCAGCGGTGACGAGCTTAAGGCAGCTATTGCTGAAAGCATCAAGTCAAAGAGTGATAATCTTGTGGGCAACATGGCTTCTCAGGGTACAACTCCCAGACAGCTTACAGACCTTATCGGTTCACTCTGCGACCTTACAAGCGGCTCAGGTGACAAGGGTACACCCGTAGTTCTTGTTCAGGGCTATTTCGATAACTATACTAACTGATTTCAGGGAGGATTCTATATGCAGGCAAATATCAGACCCGAATCCATGGAACGTATCACAACAAAAGCACTTGCTGATGCGTTTATCGACGAACAGGTAAAAGAAATCCGTGAGCAGGTTGGTGACAAGAAGGTTCTTCTTGCACTTTCAGGCGGTGTTGACTCATCAGTTGTTGCAGCTCTTCTTATCAAGGCTATCGGCAAGCAGCTCGTATGTGTTCACGTTAACCACGGTCTTATGCGTAAGGGCGAAAGCGAACAGGTTATTGAAGTTTTCGGTAAAGCTCTTGATGCAAACCTTGTTTATGTAGATGCAACTGACAGATTCCTTAATCTTCTTGATGGTGTAAGTGATCCTGAAAAGAAGCGTAAGATCATCGGTGCAGAGTTTATCAATGTTTTTGATGAAGAATCTGCAAAGCTTGACGGCATTTCATTCCTTGCACAGGGTACAATCTATCCTGATATTCTTGAGAGTATCAAGCAGGCTGAAGGCAAAAAGGCAGTCAAGTCACATCATAACGTAGGCGGACTTCCCGAAGATATGGCAATGGAGCTTGTTGAGCCCATCAAGCTTCTCTTCAAGGATGAAGTAAGAATTGTCGGTGATGCTCTCGGTCTTCCTCATAATATGGTTTACCGTCAGCCCTTCCCCGGCCCCGGACTTGGTGTCCGTTGCCTTGGTGCAATCACACGTGACAGACTTCATGCACTCCGTGAAGCAGATGCAATTCTCCGTGAGGAGTTTGAAATTGCAGGTCTCGCAGGTAAGGTATGGCAGTATTTTATCGCAGTACCCGACATGAAGAGCGTAGGTGTTAAGGATGACAGCCGTTACGAAGGCTGGCCCGCAATCATCAGAGCTGTAAATACAACAGATGCTATGACTGCAACTATTGAAGAGATTCCTTACGCAGTGCTTCACAAAATCACAGCAAGAATCACAAATGAAGTTGAAGGCATCAACCGTGTCCTCTTCGACCTCACACCCAAGCCCACAGGAACAATTGAGTGGGAATAATCAACGAAAAGCTCATAAACCCTTATATATCAAGGGTTTCGGGACTTTCAGAAAGCCTCGTGATACAAAAATGATACTGTATACGGCTTTCCCACATTAATTTCATACAAGAGAAAACCTCTCTCGTTTGAACACTTAGTTCATTCGAGAGAGGTATTTTTTATGCCTATTTTTCGGCAGCGTGATACTGTGAATTTCATTGTGCAGATTTTACAAACTTTTGATTTTTGAAAAGTTTCTTCAAAAAAACGGCTGACTTTTACCTCTTCCCGTTCCTTACAAGTAGAGGGTTATTTTTTATCAGATTCTGCAAAATTTCAGATTTTTGAAAATTTTTTCAGAAAACTACCTTATTTTTACCCCTTCCCAGTCATTACAAGTAGATGGTGTTTTTTCGGCAAGATTAACAAACTTTCGTTTTTATGAAAATTTTTTCAGAAAACTACCTCATTTTTTGCCTTTCCCGTTCCTTACAAGTGAGGGGTATTTTTCGTCAGTTTCTACAAACTTGTAAATTTTTGAAACTTTTTTCAATTTTAGGGGTAAGAAAACGCTATTCTCTGTCCCAACTATTGGAGGGTGTTTTTTACACAAAGACCAACACATCTGTTTGTGCAAAGCTACAAAAAATCAATTTTCAGAAAAAAGTTTTGCAAAAACGTTCAAAAAAAGCCGTTTTAAAAGTCACCCCTTGAGGGGACTTTTAAAGCAACCCATAAAAACTCAAAAACTACAGTATTCAATGTCGGAAATCCGACTTGTAATAAATACTAACCGAAAGGAGGAAAATCAAATGGCAGTTTTAATGAACGCAAAGGAAATCAGCGAAGAGCTCGGTATTTCCAAAACACTTGCCTATCAGATTATGGAAAAGCTTAATAAAGAGCTTGAAGCAAAAGGTTTCTTCGTAATTAAAGGCAAAGTAAGTCGCCGTTATCTCTCTGAGCAGATATACGGCATGCCGGATAAAGATTAAAATCAGAAAGGAGTATTAAAATGCCGGTGTACAAAGATAAAAAACGTGGTACGTGGTATGTTTCGGTTTACTACACAGACTGGAAAGGCGAAAATGCCCGTAAAGTAAAACGGGGCTTCAAAACCCGTAAGGATGCAGTTGCCTGGGAGAACACCTTTCTCAATAAGAACACAGGTGACCTGAATATGACTTTTGAGGAGTTTTATGATATCTACAAAAGCGACCTTGAAGAAAGACTTAAGGAAAACACGTGGGTTATGAAAACGAGTGTTATCGAGCTTAAAATCCTGCCGTACTTCAAGAAAAAGAAGATGTGTGAAATCAAGGTTTCGGATGTCATAGCTTGGCAGAAAGAAATGATGGCATACCGAGACAAGGACGGTCA
>JAFYUD010000196.1 GCA_017549665.1 Clostridia bacterium
GTCAAGCTTAACTGTAACAAGCTTGCTTTCACCTGCCTTGAGGAATACCTTTGCAAAGCCCTTAAGCTCAATATCACTTCTGAATACTGTCTTTTCACAGGGTGAAACGTAAATCTGCACGATTTCCTCACCGTCAACAGCACCTTCATTCTTTACAGTAAGAGAAACGGTGATTTCGTCTGTGTCGGGATTCATTGAGGACTTGCTCAGCTTTATGTCAGAATAATCAAATGTTGTGTATGAAAGTCCGTGACCGAAGGGGAAGAGGACTTCTTTTTTTGCGGTTTCGTAGTAACGGTAGCCTACGAAAAGACCCTCACGGTGCTCAACAGTGTTGTATGTGCCGGGGAATGTGTTGTGGCAGGGAGTGTCACTAAGCTTTACGGGGAATGTCTCAGCAAGCTTGCCTGAGGGGTTTGCTTCACCGAAGAGGATTGCTGTTTCTGCTTCACCGACAGCTTCACCTGCAAGATATGCTTCAAGCACACCCTTTACATCGTCAATCCAGGGCATTTCCACGGGAGCGCCGTTGTGAAGCACAACTACGATATTCTTCTGCACCTGAGCAATTTCCTGAATAAGAATATTCTGACATTCGGGCATCTTCATATTCTTTCTGTCAAAGCCTTCGGATTCGATTTTTTCGGGAAGACCTGCGAAGACAACTGCAATGTCTGCTTCAGCCGCAACAGCCTTTGCTTCCTTTATCATTGCGTAGTCAGGCTCGGTATCATTTACGCCGAAGCCCTGTGCGTATGTGATTTCACAGTTTTTGAGAGTTTCTGTATATGCATCGGAAACACGGTAGCAGTTGATGTGAGAGCTGCCGCCTCCCTGATAACGGGGCTGTTTTGCGTATTCACCGATGTATGCGATTTTCTTTGTCTTGTCAAGGGGGAGAATGTTGTTGTCGTTCTTGAGAAGTACCATTGTTTTGAGAGCTGTTTCTTTAGCTCTGTTGTGATGCTCCTCACGGTCAAATTCACATTCAAGTCTGTTCTGATGCCACTTGAATGCAAGATTTATGATTCTTCTTACAGCCTTGTCAAGGTCAGCCTCGTCAAGTGTGCCTTCCTCGATTGCTGTTTTAATCTTTTTTGCGCTCATGCCGAATGTGCCGGGCATTTCAAGGTCAAGACCTGCCGTGAGCCCCTTTACTCTGTCGTTTACTGCGCCCCAGTCGGAAACAACGAGACCCTTAAAGCCCCATTCGTCACGGAGAATGTCTGTCATAAGCTTCTTGCTTTCAGAAACCTGCTCACCGTTGACACGGTTGTATGAGCACATTACCGTCCACGGCTGAGCCTCTTTTACAGCTGTTTCAAAGCCTGCAAGATAAATTTCACGGAGAGTTCTTTCGTCAACCTCAGCGGAAACTGTGTAACGTCTTCTTTCCTGATTGTTTACGGCAAAATGCTTGAGTGATGTGCCTGTATTCTTTGACTGCACACCGTTGATGTATGCAGCGGACATTTTACCTGCAAGATAGGGGTCTTCTGAAAAATATTCAAAGTTTCTTCCGCAGAGGGGAGAGCGCTTGATGTTGATAGCAGGGCCGAGAATTGTGGAAACGCCTTCAGCCTGACATTCTTCACCGAGAGTTTCACCTGTTTTTCTCATAAGGTCTGTGTCAAATGAAGCTGCAAGACCTGCAGCAGAGGGGAAGCAGACAGCAACAATACTGTCATTTACACCTAAATTATCAGCCTTGTCATCCTGCTTGCGAAGTCCGTGAGGGCCGTCGCAGACCATGACAGAAGGAACCTTTACGGGTGAATCGTCAATATTCATTGTGTGCCAGAAATCTTTACCTGAAACAAGAGAAATTTTCTCATCAAGAGTAAGACCGCTGACAACCTCGTCAAGGGTAACCTTTCTGATTTCATCTTTTGCTTCGTTCTTCTTTTTTCTGTTGAACATAATTTATTCTCCTTATTTCACTATACAGGAATTGATTTTGTCATTATTGAGCTTTGCCACGGCTGAAACGAGAGTGTCAGCTGTGCCGTCGTCATCTATTACGGGAATAATCTGTGCATCTGGTTGCTTTTCTGTTATGAAATCCGATGCAAGCTCAAGCAGTGCCTGAGTATATTCCACAGGGGTTTTTGCAGGGGCAAGATACTGCTTGTTGCCGATAACAGTGCCGTCCTTTGCATCTGAGATTCCTGCATCAAGCACTATGAAATCACAGCCGGCTGTAAGTGCAGGGTCGGTTTTTGTCTTGCCTGCATATTCGAGCAGCTGAGCCTGTGAAATCTCGATACCTGTGGAGGTGGTTACATTTGCAAGTGTGTATTCAATCCACTGTGCAGTCTTTTCACGTGCAGTTGCTTCATACATTGCGGCAAATTCAAACTTTACATTGTCATTTTCGGCTGAAAGGGGAATTACCGCATTTGTGAGTATGATTCCGTCAACGCCTAAAGCATCTATATCGCTGATAATAGTGTTGAGATAATAAAGTACCTCATCAGAGAACGGGCTGAGCCATGCGTTTTCACCGTTTTCACCTGCGTACCAGATTGAACGTACTTCTTCATAGCTTCCCGATTCGGGGGCGGAAATGACATAGGCTGTGTGATCCTGATGATTACGGGCGTAAATGTCATCAGCGAAGCATGAAACCGATGCATAGACCTTTATGCCTGCGTCTCTGAATTCTTTTATAACCTTCTGTGTGTTGTCAGATGCTTTGCTGATAGCTTCTGCAGAAGTTCTGATTGAAGGCTTGAAATAGAAAAATCCTTCCGCATCCTTGAACTCAATAACAACTGCATTTATGCTTTCTGTCCTGAAGCTGCCGAGAATACTCTCGATACCCTGAGATGAAAGCACATCACCTGAAAGAAAAGCGGCTTTTACTCCGGGAAGTGTAACAGCCTCTGCTGTGTTGTCCGATACGGATTCCTGAGTTTCTTTGACCGGAAGCTCAGAGAGTGCAAGGCATAATGCCGTACCTGAAAATGAAACAACGAAAATGCAGATAAACAGTAATATGATTCGTCTGCGTACAGCTGTCTTTTTGGCAGGGGAGTTGATTATCAGGTCATTGTCACGGTATCCCTCACTGTCAGTGACAGACGGGAAATCCTTTGAGAATCTGTAATACCCCTTTGTATGGGACACCTGCGGAAACGGTGACCCTTTCTTTTTTCTTCTGAATGTTTTCATGAAAAATCCTCTTTATGTGAAACATTTTCCGAGTATAAATTCTGGTATATATAATCTATTGTACTATAATTTTATACCATTTACAAGTAGACTGAAATTTTTTGTAAAAAATTTAAAAAATATTAAACAAATGTTTGCTTTTTATGAAAAAGTGTGTTACAATATGCATGAACAAAAGTTTGATTATATTCCGGGAGGACTTTTTATGAAAGAAATCAATGCTACCCAGAAGAAAATATATGAATTTTTAGCAGAGCGTACACAGAAAGGCGTTCCTCCTTCAGTGCGTGAAATCTGTGCCGCAGTAGGTCTTAAATCAACATCATCAGTTCAGGCAAATCTTATTGCCCTTGAAAAGGCAGGCTACATAGAGCGTGACCCCATGCTCAAGCGTTCAATCCGTGTGCTCGGCCCTGCAGCTGATGACACTGTCAAGGTTCCTCTTGTGGGGACTGTTACTGCCGGAATGCCCATTCTTGCAGTTGAGCAGATTGAGGGATATATTCCTTATTCAGGTGCAGTTTCAAGGGATAAGTCCCTGTTTGCCCTTCATGTCAGAGGTGAAAGCATGATTAATGCAGGTATCCTTGACGGGGATATTGTTATTATTGAGAAAACTCCCGTTGCCGAAAACGGTGAGATCGTGGTTGCGCTTATCGATGACGAAGCAACTGTAAAGCGCTTTTATAAAGAAAATGGCCATTTCAGACTTCAGCCTGAAAATGACCATATGGATCCTATTATTGTTGATGAAGTTATTATTCTCGGCAAGGTTAAGTCTCTTGTGAGAAATTACTTCTGAGCTTTTTCCGCTTTGAAATAATTTTCGGCAAATGCGGCAACGACGGGTGCGATGCTCTTTATTTCGAGACCTGAGGTGTTCACGCAAAGGTGATAACCTTCCTTGCTGCCCCATTTGCAGTCGGAGAGGAAACGCTGATGTTTTGCTCTGCCCGCATCAATCTGTTTGAATTTACGTTTCATATCATTGTCCGTCAGGCGTTCATCCTCGGGTGCACGCCGGCGGCATCTTTTTATTTTGGATTCAAGATCTGCATAGACGAAAATATTGAGCGGATTGCAGTCTTCGAGCAGAATGTTTGCACTTCTTCCGACTATGACGCAGTTTTCCTTTGCGGCAAACTCCCTGAGCAGTCTGCTCTGTGTGGAAAGCAGGTCAATTGCCTGCTGACCTGTGGGGTCAGTGTATGTGAAGGTGTTACCGAATGTAAGGGGAATGTTTATCGGAAATCTGTTTTCAAGCAGATTTTCGACATATTTTTCGTCAAAATTATGTTGCTGAGCAATGGCGGTGATGATTTCACGGTCATAGTAGGAATAACCGAGAATGTCGGCAATTCTCTTGCCCAGCTCTCGTCCGCCTGAGCCGAATTCACGGCTTATTGTGATAATATTCATAACAGCACCTCCGGTTTGTTGTCTGTTTGTTTAATGTCAAACTTTTAATACTAAGAAAATACTTGCAAGAAGAATAAATTCAATCACAAATGTCTCTATGGTGAATGCTGTGACACGGGGGATATAAATATTTGTGGTTGGGTCATCGGGATTTATGTAAATTTCGCATTCTGATTTGTATTGCAGATTTTTCAGCTTTTTTGACGGAACAATTTGTACTGATTGTACTTGATATTGCTGACCGTTATATCTGTACGAAAATACAGGGCGCACAAAATTACGTATATTTTTTCCGGGTATACGATCGCTGTAACAGAATTTTGCACTGATTTTTTCGGTGCATTTTTTAACATATATCACCTGAAGAACACTTGTTGCCATAGATAAAATATCTGCTGCCAAAATATATGTCATAATCACCACTTTTGCATTTTCTGAGAAAACTGCAAGGATGAGTGCTATGCCCCACAAAATCAGGTAAATACCCACAAAAACAGAGCTTCTCCTGTAATGTGATGATAAGGTTTTTTGTTTGTTTTTTCTGAAATGCCGGACTATGCAGATAATGCCGCAAACGAGCATTAAAAATGCTATAAGGAAAGATATTATTTTAAATTCTGTAGTTATTTCGGTAGGCATAAAAATCATTACCTCTGATCACTTTGTTGTAAAAAACTAAATCGTATCTGAAATTACTATGTTGATGATATTTTTATTGCATTATATACTGACATTCAGATAGTAGTGTAATGCAAATGCGCCGACGATTACTGCTGCACCGATAACGATTTTTGCAATATCTTCAACGGGCTTTTCATGTTTTACAATGACGACCTCAGGTTTTTCAGGGTTTATAAGTATCTGACAGGGTTGATCTATTCTGTACTTTGTTCCGATAAGCCTTGCAGAAACCTGCTGAGCGGAGCGTGAAGTGTATTCTTCACCTTCAAAAGTGTATCTGAATGTGGGGACTGCGTTTTCTCCTCGTTTTCCTGTTTTCTGACTGTAAAGATAAACGGCACTTAACGGTTTTGTGCATGTGCGGTAAAGGTTGAGATTATATATGCCTATTGCCGCCAATCCGCTTCCCAACATAAGCATTGAAATGAAGATAAAAATGCTCATATCGTCAAGAAATCCGGAAATAATAAAGGCAATACCCAATGCAACAATTCCCGCAGCAGCGATGGCACTTTTTTTGTTTCTTTCATTCTTTTTTTGCTTCAGATACTCCGTAGCAAAAACATAAGCCGCACCGGCGATACACAATGCACCGAATAAAATATATGCGTAATTCATAGCTGTCACTCCTTTGGTTTCAGTATAGCACAGATACGATACATTTTCAATAAGCGTAAGGATTTTTTACCTGCAGAGTGTAATAATGAATAAAAATGTGAAAAAATATAATAATTTGTTTTATTTAGTGCTTTACTTTTAATGTTTTAAGTGGTATTATGTTAGGTGGTGAATTACCTTTAGTATATTATTCAAGGAGGAAATATATCCATGGCAAGAAAAATGAAAACTATGGACGGTAACAACGCTGCGGCTCACGTATCCTATGCGTTTACCGAAGTAGCGGGTATCTACCCCATCACACCTTCAAGCCCCATGGCTGACTA
>JAFYUD010000197.1 GCA_017549665.1 Clostridia bacterium
CAGGAGCTTCGTCTTAAAGGGATTGATAAAGATATTATCGACTCTGTTATCAGTGAGATTGAGATTGATTATTCCTCGAGTATCATAGACATTATTGAAAAAAAATACAGTGGCTGTCTTGATGATGAAAAAGGCAGACGCAGAATGTTTGCGGGGCTGATGAGGCTTGGTTTTTCTTACAGTGATGTAAAATCAGCTCTTGCAGATTATGATTTTTCGGTTGGTGATGTGGATGAGTATTAATGTAGGTTTTATATCTCTTGGTTGTCCGAAAAACCAGGTTGACGCAGAGCTTATGTTAGCAAAACTGCAGAATGCAGGTTTCAATATTGTAGATGTTGCTTATGAAGCAGATGTTGTGATTATCAATACCTGCGGATTTATCGAAGATGCAAAAAAAGAAGCCATTGACAATATTCTTGAAATGGCAGAAATGAAAAATGAGGGCTCTATCCGTAAAATTATCGTTACCGGCTGTCTTGCTGAAAGATATCAGCATGAAATTGCCGTTGAATTCCCCGAAGTTGACGGAATTATCGGTCTCGGTGCCAATGCTGATATCGTCGAGGTTGTAAATTCAGTAATGAATGATGAAGCAGTTGAGAAGTTTCCGCCTAAGAATAAGATGCCTCTCGGTGGTGACAGACTTCTGACAACACCTCAGCACTGGGCATATCTTAAGGTTGCAGACGGTTGTTCAAACTGTTGTACATACTGCGCAATTCCTGCAATCAGAGGTGAATTCCGTTCACGTCCAATGGAAGAAATTGTTGCAGAAGCAGAGATGCTTGCAAAGGACGGAACAAAAGAGCTTATTCTTATCGCTCAGGATACGACACGCTACGGTCTTGATATTTACGGTGAGCTGAAGCTTTCAGAGCTGCTTAAAATACTCGATAAGATTGATGGTCTCGAGTGGATACGCCTTCTTTACTGCTATCCCGACAGAATTACCGACGAACTTATTGATACGATGGCATACAGCGACAAGGTTCTTCCTTATATTGATATTCCTCTTCAGCACGTTGACGGAAGAATTCTAAAGGCAATGAACAGAACAGGTGACAGAGAATCTCTTACAGCTCTGATTGACAGATTAAGAGAAAAGATGCCTGATATTGTTCTTCGTACCACATTTATTACCGGTTTCCCCGGTGAAGATGAAGAGGCATTCAATAACCTTTCTGAATTTGTTGATGACATTCAGTTTGACAGACTCGGATGCTTTGCATATTCAGCAGAGGAGGGTACGCCTGCTGCTGAATTTGAAAATCAGCTTGAAGATGAAGTAAAGAAACATCGTGCTGATATAATTATGGAACAGCAGTTTGATATAATGCAGTATAAGCAGAAACAGCTTATAGGTTCAGTTGTTGATTGTATCGTCGAAGGCTACGATGCTTATACAGACAGTTATTTCGGCAGAACATGGATGGATGCACCTGAAATTGATTCTGTGATATATTTTACGGGTAATGGCGAGTATTCAGCAGGAGACATTGTCCGTGTTGAGATTTTTGATATCAATGATTACGATCTTCTCGGCGAAATAGTCTGATAGAATGATGGGGAAAATAAAGTGAATTTACCAAATAAACTTACAGTTATAAGAATTGCGCTTACTCCTGTATTTTTGTTTTTATTCTGTGCGGAGTTTATACCGCATAATTACCTTTTTGCTCTTATTGTGTTTGTAATTGCAGCAGTTACGGATTTTGTTGACGGTTATATTGCAAGAAAACGTAATCTTATTACAAACTTCGGAAAAATCGCTGATCCGATTGCAGACAAAATACTGATGACTGCGGTGCTTCTGGGCTTTATGCAGATGAAGCTTTGCAGTATATGGATAGTTATTATAATTCTTGCACGGGAATTTGCAATTTCGGCAATCAGAATTGCTGCAGCAGCTCAGGACTCTGTTATTCCTGCAAATGTTTACGGAAAAGTAAAAACCATTACGCAGATGATATTTTCTGTTCTGATAATGATTTTTATCGTTCTCGAAAATGAACAGGTGTTCGTATTACCGCAGTTACAGTCTGTTTCATCAGCGCTTCTTTGGGTAACAGCTGTGCTGACAATTGTTTCAGGCGTAATTTATGTCAGGGACAGTTCAAAGGTAATAAACTTTTCTGAATAATTAAAAATACCACCGTTTTAAAACGGTGGTATTTATTTTATCCGTAGAAATAAGCCTCAATATCAGCACATAAAGCATGATATACGGGCAATATAAGCTCCTGGATACGATATGTTTCAGTTTCAGGAATCTGAATTGTGATATCAGATATATCGGACAACAGTGAGTCATTCTTTCCTGTTATTGAAATTACTTTCATTCCGAGTGCTTTTGCCGTTTTTGCGGCAAAAACTACATTTTTTGAGTTGCCTGATGTTGACATTGCAATAAGTGCGTCATTCTTTTGTCCCAAAGCAATTACCGGCTGTGCAAAAATCATGTCAGCACTGTTATCGTTAGCCACAGCCGTTGAAAGTGAGGTTAAAGATGTCAGCGGAACGCAGGGGAGTCCGTACTGAAGACTGTCTGCAAAATCCCCGATTTTGTTTTTTATTTCTTCAGAAAGTTCTCTTTTAAGAAGAAAACCTTTCATCAGTTCTCCTGAAATATGCTCGCAATCTGCAGCTGAGCCTCCGTTACCGCAAAGAAGAAGCTTGTTTCCGCCTTTGAATGTATCAATCAGTAATAGACAAGCATTTTTGATTGTAGCAATCTGTTTATCTGAAAAAGAATAATTGTTATTAAGCATGTCGATATATTTCATTATTATCACCGCTTATATAATATTATTTTTATTAATATATTTCAAGAGTTTTTTTATTACATCTTGATTAAATGATAAAAAAAATATATAATATTCCGGAACGGAAGTGATTTGATGAACACATATCTTAATGAAATTACTCAGAAGCCTGATAAATATGAAAACGGAAAAATTCTATATAAAATACCGTTTGGTGCCTACAGCGGAAACGGTGACATTGCTTTTATTTTTGATGACGATGATGACGGCTTTTTTATGCACGTTTCAAAGTGTGATTTCTGGAAATTTACACCGGGAGCACACAGTGAAGGCGGCATCAAAACTGTCGGTAATATAAGAATACGGAATATTGACCTTTCTGAATATAACGTAAAGCATTATCTTAACAAAGGTGTTCTTGAGTGCACCTTCGGCAAGACTCAGATGGAGATTTTTGCAGCACCTGAAAACATTATTTACATTCAGCTTACTTCACCTGACGACGGAAGCTTTCCTGAATTGGGTATTGAAATGCCTGACACCTGCGGTTCAAGCAACTACTATTTTAATGATCTTGGCATGATGTGGTGTATGCGTAAGTTTGACGGCAAGGATGTTGAGCGTGAATCTGCAGTTACTATGTGCTGCAAGCGACTTGATACTTCACGTTGTGACGGAATAAAAACTGTCCGTTACGCAATCTCAGTTGTTACAAATTTTGATGATGCTGAATACATAAGCAGAGCTATTGATATGGCTTCCCATAGTGATTACGATAATGACAAAATCAGAACAGAGAATAAGTGGAAAGATTTTTTCTCAGCTTCAAAGGTTACTCTTCCCGATAAGGAAATTGAAAAAAGATATAACGCAAGTCTTTATCTGCTTGCCTGCAGTATGGGTAACAAAAAATTTCCTCCCGGTCTTTTCGGAAACTTTGTAACAGATGATTTCTTCCCGTGGGCAGGAGATTATCACCTTAATTATAACTACGAAGCACCCTATTACTGCTTGTTCTCTTCAAATCATCCTGAGCTTTTTGACGGTTACATGGCGCCCGTAAATGCCATGGTTGAAAAGGGAAAGGACTTTGCAAAGCTGTTTAACTGTAAAGGTATTGCCTTTCCTGTCAGCTTCGGACCGCAAGGATTAGACCTTTACACTCAGAAGGATTGTAAGGAGCACGGTATACTCTTCCTTGGACAGAAAAGCCATGCCGCATACACAGCAATAATCCCTATAATGCATTGGTTTTCGACTTATGACAAGGAATTTGCAAAGAAAAATTACTACGATTTTATTATCGGAGTTGTTGATTTCTGGCAGGATTTTCTTGTGAAAGAAAAGGGTAGATACTTTGTAAAAAATGATGCCTGTCACGAGATTCCTTATTACAGAGGTGAAAAGTTCAACTACTTTACACATAAGGGACAGATTGAGGCTGTCAATAACATTTTCTCACTCGGTGTTGTAAGACTTCTTTTCAAGGCTGTCATTGATATGTCTTCAGAGCTTGAAATAAACAGTCACAAAATACCTCAGTGGCGTGAAATTCTTGAAAATATAAGTGAATTTCCCACTTGTATCAAAAAGGGTAAGCGTTG
The DNA here is from genome assembly GCA_017549665.1 of Clostridia bacterium. The sequence continues at coordinate 4,370 of JAFYUD010000197.1, forward strand.
CTTCAGATATTCAAAACGAGGTCTGCGCTGGAGAGATGACAACACTGTCGGGCTGCAGCATATTTACCCCTGCTCTCAGGTCGGTCTCGGATCTGACGAGAAGATTCTGAAAATTGCAAGAAATACTTATTTCATTAACGACAGAAGACTTGATGATAACGGCTCGAATTCATATCTCCCTGCAGGTGCGAGAATCGGTGTTGACCCTGCATTTCTTATTGAGGGTATAAATAAAAACATCGAGGAATTCGGACTTTCAAATATGCTTTTCCGTCATCACGGCGGAGGAATTGAGCATCTTACGACAATTCCTGCAACTATAAATGAAATGCTGCTTCAGAGCCACGAGGGAATTATAAGATTTTTCCCCTGCTGGGATAAGAAATTGCCTGCTTCCTTTGAAAATCTCAGAGCAGACGGTGCTTTCCTCGTTTCTGCGTCAGTCTATGACGGTGTAGTTTCAGACATTACCGTTGAAAGTGAAAAAGGACGTCTTTGCAGAATTGACACTACCGGCATCAATGTGTCTGTTATAAAGCAGATTTCAGACGGAAAGAAAATTAAATTCAGTGTTAAAGGCAATTGTGTTGAGTTTAAAACTCAGCCCGGTGTCAGATACAGTATAACATAAAAAACAGCTCCTGCATTGCAGGAGCATTTTTTTTAGCCGAAATAAAGTGAATTATTGATATTGTATACCTTTTCAGCAATTCGTCTGAAGGGTGTTTTGTCGTAACCTCTGTCGGTGTTAACAGATGTGTAAATGATAAGCACAAACGGGTCTTCAGCAAGGACAACGGCACAATCGTGATAGCCGACTGTCATATTGCCTCCGCTTCCTGATTTTCTCATAATGGAAATCTTAGTAGGGATTCCGTTTCTGATAAGGGGAGAGGTCTGTGAATTAAGAAGGTCGCTGAAAAATTCATTCTTGTATTTGCCGTTGTAGTTATAAATATCAAGGTAGAATTTTGCCATATCTGCGGCAGATGTTTCACCGAAAATATATGTTCCGAGGCGGAGATTTGCGCCGATTTTAGCCGCATTATTGTTAAGCACCTTGCTGCCGAACTGATCAAAAAGCATCTGGTATGCAGTGTTGTCACTGTATCTGAGTGCGTAATACATAAGCTCTCTGATTGTAAAGCCTGTACCTGTCTTGAATCCGCTGAGGTAATGTCCCGACCATTTCTGATTGCTTCTGAGGTAAAGTTTTTTTGTGAGAGGTATATTGTTGGCTTCCATGTAATCGAGCATACTCTTGACAAAGGGCGCCTTGACAGTACACTGTGTTCTGTAAACCTTTGAGCTGTTGTACTGAATGTAATACTTATTGTTTACGTCTGTATAGTAGAAAGTAACGACGTTTTTATAGCTTTTACAGAAATTTTCAAGATCACGGATTTTGGAGAAAGCAGATTCGTCCATGATATTTGTCGAAAATCCGCTGAGAGAAGAAGTGTACTTTACTCTTTTGTCGTAGCGTGAAAGCATTTTTGTTTCACTTGCAGATGCCGCGTCGTTGCATTTCTTGGTCTTTTCAAGCTTGGCAGCCATTCTCAGAACAAGTCTTGCATCCTGAGCATTGACGGCTTTATCGGAATTGGCGTCTGACAGAACACACTGTCTTTCGGAAAGCTGAATCTGCTGCGCACTGAATTTAAGAACGTATCTCGCATCGGATGCAGTGATGATTCTGTCTCCGTTTATGTCTCCCTTGTAAAATTCACCGTCAGGAACTCTTATAGGATCCTTTTCGGGCATAACGATAGGAACTTCACTTTCTTCTTCACTGCAATCTTCACCTGTGAGTGATTCCGCAACGCTGTAATCATACATTTTGTCTTCAGAATAAACGATGAAAATTGTTGATAAAATGAAAGATAATATTAAAATTGCACTTATAGTCTTTTTCAATTCAATACACCTTGCTACATTATATTATTTTTCCTCCGCCGAGAACAATGCCGTTGCTGTAAATGACGGCTGCCTGACCCTTTGTAGGCGCTCTCTGAGGCTCGTCGAAATCTATGATTACTTTATCCCCGTCCTGATACACGGTTGCAGGATTGTCAATGTGGCTGTACCTGATTTTTGCCGTGCATCTTACGGGCTCGGAAAAATCAGCCGCCGCAACAAAATTGAAATCCTCAAGAACAACCTTTTTCTCAAAAAGCTGTTCGTTTGTGGATAAAACAACCGTATTGTTTACGTGGTTTTTTGACTTGACATACATTCTCTGTCCGAGTGCAATGTCAAGACCACGTCTCTGACCTATGGTATAGTTTATTATACCTTTATGCTTGCCGAGAACATTATTCTCAGTGTCAACAAACTTACCGAATGGGTAC
>JAFYUD010000198.1 GCA_017549665.1 Clostridia bacterium
GAATTTCCCTGATTTCGTCTTCTGTTATATCAAGACAGTTTACAGGCAACACCGGTACAGAATATTTTTCACTCAGCTGTCTGCCCATTTCCCTCGCTGACGGCGAATCGGGATACATACAATTAAGAAGGACAATAAACGGCTTATTGATTTCCTTAAGCTCTTCAATGACTCTCTCCTCAGCTTCCTCATATTCATATCTGGGAATGTCACTGATGCTGGCATCGGTAGTGATTACAAGACCGATTGTGGAATGCTCGCTTATAACCTTCTGCGTACCGATTTCGGCAGCCATATTGAACGGAATATCCTCATTGAACCAGGGAGTTTTCACCATCCTCGGTGACTCACCCTCAATATATCCCAGTGAGCTGGGTACAATATAACCGACGCAATCAACCATTCTCACACGGAAGCTCACATTTCCTGCAAGCTCCACCTTTGCAGCCTGCTCGGGAATGAATTTCGGTTCGGTTGTCATGATGGTACGACCTGCGGCAGACTGCGGCAGCTCGTCAACAGCTCTTTCACGCACATAATCCCCTTCAATATTCGGCAGGACTATAGTCTCCATGAATTTTTTTATAAATGTGGATTTTCCCGTTCTGACAGGCCCGACAACACCTATGTATATATCGCCCTGTGTTCTTTTTCTGATATCCTCATAAATTCGTGCATTATCCATTTTCAATCACGCTCCCTTTTATTCAAGCTCAAAAACAAGCATTCGGTCTGTACTGAGAATATCTTCATCAAGCTCATTGAGCTGTCTTATCAACTCGGGTGAGCTTCCCTGCTGTCTGGCTATATCCCAGATTCTTTCACCCTTTGATGCAAAATATACGGTGATGATACCGTCATCCTCTGCACGGTCCTTCATCTGACCTTTTTCAATGGCAGTCACAATATTCAGCTGTCTGCAAACATTCATAAAACCGTTGATTCTCAGCTCTGTGCTTATAACAGCCTGAGAATTTTCGTTAAGTGAGCAGTTGATTGCATTCACACTTATATCAGGTGCAAAATCACACTCGGAAACATCCTCGCCGAATTGCTTTTTATATTCAAAATCTGAAATTCGTTCAAAATACAGCTTATCATTGTTATTATCAGCAACAACTATACCGAAATGGATATTACCTTTGACAACCATTGTATTTTCTGACGGTTGGGCAGTATATCTGATTTTGCGGACTGCAACATCTGTAATTACAGCTGCCTTGCATGACGAGAAATCAATTTCAGAACGCACAGTGTGAGTTTCGTTGACTCTGACAATATCTCCCGTACATTTTATATTCTGTTTTTCACATATGATTTCACAGACGGGAGAATATGCTTCAGAAACGGCATTCAGACTCATTTTTCTGTATGCGTCTATATCTGCATTCACAATAAGTGCTGCTTCAATATGGGCAGGAGATTGGGGCGTATCAGCAATCAGACGCACATCTGCACTGCCTGCAGCAAGTGTGACAAGACAATTACAGTCTTCATCAATCCCCTCAATATCCGCAATCTGATTTACGGGAATATTCATTCTCTGTGACACAAAATTACCGTCAGAATCAAGCATTACAACATCAAGCACTGCAGCACCCTTGAACATCATTTTATTTCTGATAGTCCTGACTTCATTTACGGTTGTCATTACATCCGTACGGTAAATTCTGCTGACTCTGATATTACTGTCAATATCTGCAGACTGGGTAAGTGTACAGCTTTTTGACGCTCCTGCAGCAAGAAAATATCCGTCAGCCTTACAGGGAAGCACATGACAGAAATCAGCACTGTCAGCTGACACGATTTCGCATTCCTCCATCGCCGAAACACTGACCTTCAACGATACACTGCCCCTTATTTCAGCCCTTCTGGGATTTACAGCCTTGCATGTCACCTGCTCAGAATTCACTGCAACATTCACTCTGTCGTCTGCAGATGCGCCACGCACGTCAATGCTTCTGCTGAAAGGGCAATCGGTTTCAAATATCTCCGCTTTCCCTTCATTATCAGCATACATCACACGGATTCTGACACTGCCCTCAACAACAGCCTTGTCACCCGTTATCACGGCTGAAAAAACATTCACCGTTACTGTATTACCGAGAATTTTTATTATATCCCCGTAATAGTCGGCAAGGCTCATATCATTTTCAACAATCTGCTCTATATTGGCGGAAAGTTTTTCTTTTTTAAGACAGACTTTCTCTGTCCGGATTTTTGTTTCCATTTCACCGGCTCCTTTTATCTGATTGTACATTAGGCACATTCAACTATATTCACATCATGTCCCGGATATTCATACACGACATAACAATGTGCATATATTCGGATATAGGAGTGATTTTATGCAGTGTTCAATCAGCAGTCTTTGCGACAAGGATGTCATATCAATGTGTGACGGCACAAAAATAGGCATTGTGGGAGATGTGGAATTTGATATTCAGTCGGGATGTATAACATGCCTTATAATCTGCGGCAAGCAAGGCTTTTTCGGTGTGGGCAAAACGTCTGATATCAGAATAAACTGGTGCGATATCGAGGTGATCGGAGATGATACTATTCTCGTAAAATGCAAGACAAACACATTGACATGATTGAGAAAAAATTTATTTACAGTTGAAAAAAACAATAATATTGTGTATACTGTATAACATAAATATCTGGAAGTGAAAAATATGACTTATAACGGAATTGAATGTCCCGTATGTAATGAAAAATTCAATAATAATGACGATGTTGTTGTCTGTCCCGTGTGCGGTACTCCTCATCACAGAGAGTGCTGGCAGAATAACGGCAGATGTATAAATGAAGAAAAGCATGCAGAGGGCTTTATCTGGCAGATGACCGGAGACCCACAGACTTATTCAAATCAGTCTGCGGATGGCGGCAATTTCAAGGTCTGTCCCCGTTGCGGTGAGAAAAATGAGATGTATGAGCCTGTCTGCACAAGATGCGGAGAAAGACTCAAGGCAAACACACAGACAATTCATGACGCAATGAACGAAGAAAACAGACAGCCTTACGGCAATCCCTTCGGCTACGGTGAAACCTTCAACCCCAACAATTATTCACCTTATCAGAATGTATATGCTGCAGATGCACGTACTGTTTTCGGTGAAGAGACAAAAATTGACGATGTTCCCGTAACAGAGGTTGCAGAGTATGTACAGAAAGGCTCAAACAAGTATATCGGAAAATTCCTTGATATGCAGGAAAAGAATTCAAAGCTTTCATGGAACTGGTCTGCAGCATTCGGTTCAGTATTCTGGTGCTTCTACAGAAAGATGACAGGCTGCGGAACTGCACTTCTTGCAATATTCTTCTCATGCTATCTTCTTTCTTCCGTCGTACCC
>JAFYUD010000021.1 GCA_017549665.1 Clostridia bacterium
AAATCGTGGACAACTCTATCGACGAGGCCCTCGCAGGTTATTGTACACATATTGAAGCTGCTATTCTCCCCGGTGATATCATCGAGGTAAGGGATAACGGCCGTGGTATTCCTGTTGACATTAATGAGCAGCAGGGACTTCCCGCTGTTACTGTCGTTCTTACAGTGCTTCATGCCGGCGGTAAATTCGGCGGCAGCGGTTATAAGGTTTCCGGCGGTCTTCACGGTGTTGGTTCATCAGTTGTTAATGCTCTTTCAGAGTGGCTTGAGGTTGAGGTTTCAAGAAACGGCAACGTTTACAAGCAGAGATTTGAAAGAGGTAACATTGTTACAGACCTTGAAATCGTAGGTAAGAGTGAGGAAACAGGCACACTTGTACGTTTCAAGCCTGATGCTCAGATTTTCACAGACACTACTGTTTTTGATTTCAGAACACTTCAGAGAAGACTTCGTGAAAGTGCATTCCTTAATGCAGGACTTTCAATCACACTTTCAGACTACCGTGATGATGAAAATCCTATTGATGAGGTTTACTGCTACCACGGCGGTCTTTCAAGCTTTGTAACATTTGAGACTGAGTCAAGAGGTCTTACACCCATTCACGAAAAGCCCATGCATTTTTCAACAGTTGTGGGTGACAAATATGCCGAGGTTGCACTTCTTTACAACGACGGCTACAACGAGACAATTCTTTCATTTGCAAATAACGTCAGAACAATTGACGGCGGTACTCATGAAGAAGGCTTCAAGAGAGCGCTTACAAGAGTTTTCAACGATTACGGCAGAAAGTACGGTCTTCTCAAAGAAGCTGATAAGAATCTTTCCGGTGATGATGTCCGTGAAGGTATCTGCTGCGTAATCAGTGTAAAGCTCACAGAAGCTCAGTTTGAAGGTCAGACAAAGGGTAAATTGGGTAATACAGAAATGACTCCCATCGTTTCTCAGCTGATTTACGATAAGGTCATGACATATTTTGAGGAAAATCCCTCAGTTGCAAAGATGATTTTCAATAAATCTCTCGATGCATCAAGAGCAAGAGAAGCTGCAAGAAAAGCAAGAGAAAATGCAAGAAGAAAAACTGCTCTCGGCGGAAATTCACTTCCCGGTAAGCTTGCAGACTGTATTGACAAGAATCCCGAAAACACTGAGCTTTACATCGTAGAGGGTGACTCTGCGGGCGGCTCTGCAAAGGGCGGACGAGACAGAAATATTCAGGCTATTCTCCCTCTCTGGGGTAAGATGCTCAACGTTGAGAAGGCAAGACTTGATAAGGTTATCGGTAATGACAAGCTTTCTCCCGTTGTTACAGCACTTGGTGCAGGTATTGATGAAGATTTTGATTTAAGCAAACTCCGTTATCATAAGATTGTTATCATGGCCGATGCCGACGTTGACGGTGCTCATATCAGAACACTTCTTCTTACATTCTTCTTCAGATATATGCGTCCCCTTATCGATAATGGTTACGTATATATAGCTCAGCCTCCTCTTTACAGACTTACAAAGAATAAAAAGCATTTCTATGCATATTCAGATGAGCAGAGAGATGAATATATCGCTCAGCTCGGACAGTGTGATATCCAGCGTTATAAGGGTCTTGGTGAAATGGACTCAGAGCAGCTCTGGGAAACAACAATGAATCCCGAAACAAGAATCATGCTGCGTGTTACTCTTGATGATGCAATTGAGGCTGACAGAACATTCTCAATTCTTATGGGTGACAAGGTTGAACCCAGAAGAGAATTTATTGAACAGAATGCTAAATATGTTCAAAATCTTGATATTTAAAGGAGATTTTGATTTATGGATGAAAACAATATTATAAATGATTCAAATATTGAAGAAGGCGCTGTAACAGGCGGCAGACTTATAGATGTTGACCTTAACAAGGAAATGAAAAAGTCATTCCTTGACTATTCAATGTCTGTCATCACTGCCCGTGCTCTTCCCGACGTAAGAGACGGTCTCAAGCCTGTTCACAGACGTATCCTTTACACAATGTTTGAAAACAGACTTATGCCCAATACAGCATACCGTAAATGTGCCGACACAGTCGGTGCAGTGCTCGGTCGTTACCATCCTCACGGTGACGCATCTGTTTACGATGCAATGGTACGTCTTGCTCAGGATTTCTCAATGAGATATATGCTCGTTGACGGTCACGGTAACTTCGGTTCAGTTGACGGTGACCCCCCTGCAGCTTACCGATACACTGAGTCAAGAATGAGCAAGCTTTCACTTGAAATGCTTACAAATATTGACGAAGATACAGTTGACTTCATGCCCAACTACGACGACCGTCTGAAAGAGCCTACCGTACTTCCTTCAAAGTACCCCAACCTTCTTGTAAACGGCTCAACAGGTATCGCCGTCGGTATGGCAACAAATATTCCTCCTCACAACCTCGGTGAAGTAATTGACGCTATTTACTGCGTTATGGATAATCCTGATGCTTCAGTTGCCGAGCTTATGGAGCATGTAAAAGGCCCTGACTTCCCCACAGCAGGTATTATCATGGGTAAAGCAGGTATAAGAGCAGCTTATGCAACAGGCAGAGGTAAAATCCAGCTTCGTGCAAGGGCTGAAATCGTCGAGGGTAAAAACGACAGATATAAAATCGTTATCACAGAGCTTCCTTATCAGGTAAACAAGGCAAGACTTATCGAGTCAATTGCTGACCTTGTAAAGGATAAGAAAATTGAAGGTATTTCTGATATCAACGACTATTCAAACCGTGACGGTATGAATGTTGTTATCGACCTTAAGCGTGATGCTAACCCTCAGGTTATTCTCAATCAGCTTTATTCCTTCACACAGCTTCAGATTTCTTACGGTATCATCCTTCTTGCACTTGTAAACGGTGAGCCTAAGATTCTTACTCTTAAAGAGATTATAAATCACTACATCAGCCATCAGTGTGATGTTATTCTCAGAAGAACACGCTTCAGACTCAAGAAGGCTGAGGAAAGAGCACACATCGTTGAAGCTCTTATCAAGGCTCTTGACATCATCGATGAGGTTATTGCTCTTCTTAAAAAATCAAAGAGTGTCCAGGAAGGTAAACAGGCTTTGATGGACAACTTCGGTTTTGACGAAATTCAGGCTACACACATCGTTCAGATGCGTCTTGGTCAGCTTACAGGTCTTGAAAGACAGAAGCTTGAGGACGAAATGGCTGAGCTTCTTGCAAAAATTGCAGAATATAACGAGATTCTCAATTCTCATGACAAGGTTCTTGAAATCATCAAGGCTGAGCTTAACGAAATCAGAGCTAAGTATGATGACGACAGAAGAACAGAAATTCAGAACATCAGCGGTGAGGTTGATATTGAAGACCTTATTCCTGAAGAAAACTGCATTTTCACTCTTACAACAATGGGTTACATCAAGCGTCAGCCCGTAGACACTTATAAGCTTCAGAAGAGAGGCGGTAAGGGCGTTATCGGTATGACAAGAAGAGAAGAGGACTTTGCAGAAACAATGTTCTCATGCTCAACTCATGACTATATCATGTTCTACACCACAAAGGGTAAGGCATACAGACTCAAGGGCTACGAAATTCCCGAGGGCAGCCGTACAAGTAAGGGTATGAACATCGTAAATCTTCTTCCCCTTGAGGCAGACGAAAAGGTATCTGCAATGATCCGTGTTCCCAAGGATGAAAATGAAGAGGAGCTCTTCCTTTGTATGTTCACAAGAAAGGGTATCATCAAGCGTTCAGCTCTTTCAGAGTACAAGACTATCCGTAAGACAGGTATCATCGCCATCAATCTTGATGAAGATGACGAGCTTGCATGGGTCAAGCTTACTCACGGCAATGACGATATCATTCTTGCAACAAAGAAGGGTATGTCAATCCGCTTCAACGAAAATGACGCACGTCCCATCGGCAGAACAGCAAGAGGTGTCCGTGCAATCAGCCTCAAGGAAGGCGACGAAGTTGTGGGTATGGATATCATCACTGATGACAGCTGTGTGCTTACAGTCAGTGAAACAGGTTACGGCAGACGCAGTATGGGTGCTGACTACAGAGTTCAGTCCAGAGGCGGTATGGGTCTTATCAACTACCGTACAGAGCAGTATGGTGAGGTTGCTGCACTCAGAGTCGTAAACGAAGATGAAGATCTTATCATTATTTCTTCCGACGGTGTTATTATCCGTATTCCCGTTGACAGCATCAGCGTATTTGCAAGACCGTCAAAGGGTGTAAGAGTAATGAAGGTCAAAGAAGGCGAAAGAGTTGTTACTCTTACAAATATCGAGCACAGCGAAGAGGAAACAGAAACTGAAAATACTCAGGAAGCACCCTCTGAAGCTGCTGAAGAAAATAACGAAGAGTAATTGATTTTTCCGCATGGAAGGTTTTTTCTGAAGTATGGATAAAAGAAACGATAAATGCGAGGTAATTAATGTACCTCCTAAAAAAAAGAAGATTCCGTGGAAAAATATATCCATATATGCTTCTGCTTCAGTTTTTATTCTCGTACTGTCTGTAGTATTGGGTGCACTGATTTATATGAACTCAATCGGTATAAATTATGTTTCACCCGATGATAATAATATTCAGTACGAGTCAAATACTGATGACCATGTTCTTTTTGAAGATCTTGAAGAAGAACAGGTTGAAGAGATGTATTCAATGATCACATCAGTCAGAAATGACAGCCGTATGTCAACCAAGCTTTACGACTGGTATACAAACGGCGGTGATCATATGTATTCAAGGGATGTTCTGAACATTCTTATAATAGGTGTTGACGGCAGAGAAGCAAGCATGCAGGGTAACAGCGATGCTATGATGCTTGCATCTGTCAATAAAAAGACGGAAAGTATAACTCTTTGTTCATTCCTGCGTGACAGTTACACCTATTTTGAAACATCTGAAGGTATGGGATATTATTCCAAGCTCACATCCGCCTATGGATATGGTGGTGCTGATTGTCTGGTCAATGCAATTGAAAACAATTACAAAATAAGAATAGATTATTTTGTAACAGTTGATTTTGCGTCATTTGAAAAGGTGATTGATGCCATCGGCGGTATAAATATGGACGTAACCGAAGAAGAAGCAAAGGCCATGGAGGATTATGCCAAAATAACAGGCGTGCCTCACGGCAAAAATGTGCATCTGACAGGTGAACATGCGCTGCTCTTTGCCCGTATGAGAAAAATTTACGCTACCGGTGACGTACAGCGAAGCCAGAATCAGCGTAAGGTTATCAATGCAATTATCAAAAAGACAAAAACACTAAGTCTTAATGATATAAATAACGTTGTACAGACACTCGGTCAGTATATTTACACGGATTGTCCCATGTCAAAGATAATTTCACTGGGAACAAATGCAGTTATGGATAAGTGGTATAATTACAAAATCTATTCCATGGAGGCTCCGCCCGAATCCGCAAGAAAGGATTATAAAGGAAGCACATGGATGTGGATGGTGGATTATCCCTATTCGGCACAATACGTACAGAAGCAGATTTACGGTGAGACGAATATTGTTATTCAATAATTTACAAATTACAATGTACAATTTACAATGGGTTTTTATTTGATTGTACATTAAAAAAGGTGATATTTATGTTTAATCATGCAAATTTAAACGGCAGAGTAGCAGTAGTTACAGGCGGCGGCGGTGTTCTCTGTTCAGGCTTTGCAAAGGACCTTGCAGCTCAGGGTGTTAAGGTTGCTGTTCTTGACCTTAATAAGGAAGCAGCTCAGGCTGTTGCGGACGAAATCAATGCAAACGGCGGTACAGCTATCGGTGTAGGCTGTAATGTTCTTGAAAAAGCAAGTCTTGACGCAGCAAGAGATGAAGTCAATGCAAAGCTCGGCACTTGTGATATCCTTATCAACGGTGCAGGCGGAAATAACCCCAAGGGAACAACCTCAAAGGAGAAGTTTGAGCTTACAGATATTGCTGAAAAGGCAGAGGGTGTAAAGACATTCTTTGACCTTGATCCCAGCGGAATTGAATTTGTTTTCAATCTCAACTTCCTTGGTACTCTTCTTACAACTCAGGCATTTGCAATTGATATGGTAGGTAAGGAAAATACTACTATCATCAACATTTCTTCAATGAATTCAATCCGTCCTCTTACAAAAATCCCTGCATATTCAGCAGCAAAGGCAGCGATTTCAAACTTTACTCAGTTTATGGCTGTTCATTTCTCAGATGTAGGCATCAGAGTAAACGCAATCGCACCCGGATTTTTCGCAACAAATCAGAACAAGGCTCTTCTTTTCAATGAGGACGGCTCACTTACACCCCGTTCAGAAAAGATCATCGGACACACACCTCTTGGCAGATTCGGTACTCCCGAAGATCTTACAGGTGCACTCCTTTTCCTTGCTGATGAAAGCTATTCTGCATTTGTAACAGGTGTTATTCTTCCTGTTGACGGCGGTTTCGCAGCATATTCAGGCGTATAAATTAATGCATCACAGCTGTCTTCGGACAGCTGTTTTTTTATTGACAATTATATATACTGATGCTATAATTAAAAATTGAAGTAGTATGTAATTCAGGTGTTGAATATGGGCATTTTTAAATCAATCGGAACCGTAATATCCGAAATATGGAACAATAAAATAAGACTTATGCGCCTTGCATCTTATGAGCTTAAAAGTCAGCACGGCGGCACATTTTTCGGTTTTCTCTGGAATTTCCTTAACCCCGCACTGCAGATACTCGTTTACTGGTTTGTTTTTGCAATCGGACTCAGACGTGGAAACGACATTGACGGCGTGCCTTACATTGTCTGGCT
>JAFYUD010000199.1 GCA_017549665.1 Clostridia bacterium
CTCGGCATGAGAGTAACTGTTGACGACAGAAGTGAAAAGACAGGCTACAAAATCCGTTCAGCACAGATGGAAAAGATTCCTTACATGCTCGTTGCAGGTGACAAGGAAGCTGAAGAAGGCACTCTTTCAGTCAGAAAGAGAGGCTTCGGCGATCAGGGCGCAATGACAATTGACGAATTCATCGCAATGGCAACAAAGGATGTTGAGGATAAGGCTATCTGGTAAACAATAATTTGAATGTACAATGTACAGTGAACAATGTACAATTAAAATTCAACACCGCAGGTGTTCCGATAATTGTAAATTGTACATTGTAAATTATTAATTTAAAGATAAATTCTGATTTATCAAATAAATTTAAAATAATCATCCTCGTAGGGAGCGACGCCCTCGTCGCTCCGATTGATAAAAATGTTCCATTTTTATCAATTCAAATTTGTTATGAGGATTATGGTTTATTTAATCATCAGAATCGCAGATTCCGATGATTCGGAGCGACGAGGGCGTCGCTCCCTACATAATGCAACAAATTCATTGCAATCTTCATTGTAAATTGTACATTGTAAATTGTTAATTTGAAACGCTAAATTCTGATTCATAAAGGAGAAATTTTTATGTCAGCAAAACTTAAATACGCAATTATCGGTATCGGCAACATGGGTTCTTCCCATATCAGAATGTACAAAGAAGGCAAAATCAAGGAGATGGAGCTTGTTGCTGTCTGCGACGTTAAGCAGGACAGACTTGACTATGCACTTGAGCAGCTTCCCGATGTAAAGACATTCACAAGCACTGATGAGCTTCTTGACAGCGGTCTTGTTGATGCTATCATCATTGCAACTCCTCACTATATTCATCCCACACTTTCAAAGCAGGCTCTTGAAAAGGGCATCAACGTACTTTGCGAAAAGCCTGCAGGTGTTTTCACAAAGAATGTCCGTGAGCTTAACGAATACGCAGCAACTCAGGACAAGACATACGCAATCATGTTCAACCAGAGAACAAACCACATTTACCGTAAGGTAAAGGAGCTTGTTGAAAGCGGTGTTTACGGTGAAATCAGAAGAACAAACTGGATCATCACTGACTGGTACAGAACTCAGGGTTACTACAACTCAGGCGGATGGCGTGCAACATGGGACGGTGAAGGCGGCGGCGTTCTTATGAATCAGGCTCCTCACAACCTTGACCTGTGGCAGTGGATCTGCGGCATGCCTTCAAAGATCACTGCATTCTGCCACAACGGCAAATGGCACGACATCGAGGTTGAAGACGATGTTACTATCTATGCCGAATACCCCAACGGCGCAACAGGTGTATTCATCACCACAACAGGTGACTGCCCCGGTGATAACAGATTTGAAATCACTCTCGACAAGGCAAGAATCACTTGTACTGCAAGCACTCTTGAGGTTGTTGAGCTGAGCGAAAAGATTTCTGAATATACTTACGCAGCAGAGGACGGCTTCAAAAAGCTTGAGCATAACGCAGTTGAAGTTGAAACAGACGGCATGAATGAGCAGCATTCAGGCGTTACAAACGCATTTGCAGCACACATTCTTCACGGCACTCCCCTTGTTGCAGACGGTGCTGAAGGTATCAACGGCCTTACAATCTGTAATGCGGCTTACCTTTCATCATGGCTCGGCAACGTGCCCGTAACACTTCCCCTTGACGAAGACCTTTATCTTGCAGAGCTTAACAAGAGAAGAGCCACATCAAAGGCAAAGAAGGATGTTCAGGAGACTGTCGCAGCTGACATGTCAAGCACATTCGGTTCATAAATGAATAATGCAAAAGACCATCGGTTTACCCGATGGTCTTGTTTTGTTCAGACTGAAAATCTTGCAGGACAGCTCCAGCCGTCCTGAGGTTAATTTTAGCAGTTAATCACCGAATCATACTCTGATTGTCTTTTCTCTTTACAATAATAATTGCTGCAATTATTATTACTTCTGCTATTGTTGTTATCAAGGCAATCTTTTTTGCCTTATTTCTTGCTCTGGTGGTTGCTTGCTCTAACCATGAACTGATAAGATTAGGATTCTCAAAACAATCAGACGAAATGCTTTCCGGATAATCCTTCATATCTGATTTATACAATACTTTTTCAACTGAAATATTTTCATCATACGATTTTACAGAATAGAAATCTCCCGTATCCGTATTATCTGATAACAAAAACTTTGTATTGTTAAGAAATACCAATGTATAAATATCTTCTTCGTATGCGAAATACACTGCATTGACTATACCGAGGTCATCAAGCTCTGTTGAATAAGGATACAAATAAACCCGATATGCATTTTTATCCAGCCCTTCGGCTTTCAGTATTGACAATGCCGCATCTGTTTGAACCGGAGTATATGAATACGTTGCTAATTCTTTTATAACATCACCATAACTGAACCCTATGTCAGTATAATGAGCATCGCATTGAGCTGTTGCATTTGAATATATCGGTTCCTTTGTTATTCTTTTAAAATAATCATTCAGAAAATCCGAATCGATTTGCCCTAAACAAAGACTTGGGGTATACAATAAATTTGTAGCCACACAAAATGTACATATAAAAGAAAGCAGAAGGAAGACAGTTATTATTACAATTACCTTATTATTTTTCATATAACTCAACCTCGCAGAATTCAATAAGGACGGAATGCCTTTGTCACAAACCGAAGATATTCATATAATTACGAATTACCAATTTTAATTAATTCCCACTTCACCGAATTCACCGAACATTGCTTCGACGGATTTTCTGAGATTTCTGTGCTCGGGCAATGACATTTCAGGGTCGGCAAAGAGTATATCCTGCGCCTGCTTCTGTGCGGCATAGAGAATTTTTGTGTCATTGACGATATTCGCAAGCCTTAATTCGGGAAGACCGTGCTGTCTTGAGCCGAGAAAATCACCGGGGCCTCTCTGCTTCAGGTCTTCTTCCGCAATTTTAAAGCCGTCATTTGTTTTGCACATAACACCGAGTCGTGTGACTGCCTCTTCATTCTGCGCATCAGAAACAAGCACGCAGGTTGACTTGAACTGACCTCTGCCGATTCGTCCTCTGAGCTGATGAAGCTGAGAAAGACCGAAGCGCTCGGCATTTTCAATCAGCATAACGGCTGCATTGGGCACGTCGATTCCAACTTCAACAACAACCGTTGCCACAAGAAGCTGAATCTTACCCTCGGCAAAGTCACGCATTACCGCATCCTTATCCTTCGGCTTCATTTTTCCGTGAAGAAGTCCCACGCTGTAATCTGCAAATTCATTTTTGCTCAGCCTTTCGGCAAATTCCTGAGCCGGCACAAGCTCCGTCTCACCCTCTTCAACAAGGGGACAGATTATGTAGCCCTGTCTGCCTTCGTCAATATGCTTTTTTATGAATTTATAAAGCCTTTCGTGATAATCACTTGTGACCGAGTATGTCTCAATAGGCTGTCTGCCCTTGGGCAATTCATCAATAACGGAAATATCAAGATCACCGTAAATAATAAGCCCCAGAGTACGGGGAATGGGAGTTGCGGACATAACAAGCGTATGAGGATTCAGCCCCTTTTTCGCAAGAGCCGTACGCTGTCTTACACCGAAGCGGTGCTGTTCGTCCGTAATTACAAAGCCCAGTTTTTTAAATTCAACGTCCTCGCTGATAAGCGCATGGGTACCCACAACAAGGTCGATGCTTCCGTCAGCAAGACCGGACTTGATAAGCTTTTTCTGCGATGCCTTCACAGAGCCTGTCAGAAGAGCCATATTTACTCTGCCCGCAAAAATCTTTGAAAGTGATTTGCAGTGCTGCTCGGCAAGGACTTCGGTAGGCACCATAAGTGCGCACTGATAACCGTTTTTCACTGCATTGTATATAAGCGCCGCCGCAACAGTGGTCTTTCCTGAGCCCACATCACCCTGAAGAAGTCTGTTCATGGGACGCTGTGCTTTCATGTCATCCATACACTCCCCGATGCACCTTTTTTGCGCATTGGTAGGGTCATAAGGCAGATATGAGATAAACTCAGCCGTGTAATCATTACCGATTCGTACCGACGTGCTGCTTCGGCTTCTTTCCCTGAGCCACAAGAGCCCCAGCTGCATTCCGAGTAATTCCTCAAAAACAAGTCTGCGCCGTGCAGCTTTGAGCATTTCATCATTTTCGGGGAAATGCATTGCTCTGAGTGCATCCTCCCTGCCCATAAGTCTGTATTTTATAATAAGATATTCGGGCAATGTCTCTTCAATGCTGCCTCTGAGCATTGAAAATGCATTTGCCGTGACGGTTTCGATTGATTTTGTGGTCAGCTTTTCCGTCTGTCTGTAAACGGGACGGATTCTTTCGTTACATTCAGCCTTCACGAAACGGGGTGACAGCATTTCACGGCCGCCGATGATATTCTGGTTTATCTTTCCGAAAAAGAGGTATTCCTGCCCCTCGAAAAGCTGATTGACAATGTACTTATTATTGAAAAAAGTGAGCATGAGTATGCCTTCACCGTCTGTAGCCGTTGCCTTGAAAATCATGACACCGCCCTTGGTTTTCATGCCCGAGGGGGCATTCGTCACCACAGCCCTGACACAACACTGCTCACCGAAGGGCACCTGCATAATGGGAGTGATTTTGCTCCAGTCCTCATAATCACGGGGAAAATTGCACAGCAAATCACCGACGGTGCTTATGCCGAGCTTTCTGAATTTCTCAGCACGGGCATCGCCGACGCCTTTTACATATTTGATGTCTGTTGTAAAATCCATAATCAAGAATCCCCATGATAATCTGCAATTCAGAAATGCCGACAGTGTCGTATATTTAACAAGCCTCCCTCATTGAGGGAGGTGGCACCGAAGGTGTCGGAGGGAGTTTTCGCACAATCGGTTTATTGCAAGCACTCCCTCAGTCTGCTTCGCAGACAGCTCCCTCTGAGAGGGAGCCTTTTAGCTTGCCTCCCTCCCCGAGGGAGGTGGCACCGAAGGTGTCGGAGGGAGTTTTTTCAAAAAACTTGAATCATTCAAACATTTAGTTTGCACCTTTTTTTCTCCCTCAGTCTGCTTCGCAGCCAGCTCCCTCTGAGAGGGAGCCTTTTCAAGTATGCCTCCCTCCCCAAGGGAGACAAGATTAATAGGTACTCCACCCCCGATGTAGCCTTGTTCTGTCCTCTTGCTTTTTATCAGACATTATGGTAGTATGAAATTGAAAAGAAGTGATTATAATGTCTATCGATTACAATAGAAAACTTATACCGATTGCGAAAAATCTCAGAAAACGAATGACTCCTGAAGAAAAAAAGTTGTGGTATGACTTTCTTAGAAATTATCCGATAAGATTTCAAAGACAAAAAACTATTGACAACTATATTGTTGATTTCTACTGTCACCAAGCAAAGCTTATTATAGAAATAGACGGCATCCAGCACTTAACCGATGAACAATTATTAAAAGATAATAAAAGAACGAACATTCTGAAACTTTACAATTTGCAAATCCTGAGATTTTCAAATACAGATATAAACTATGACTTTGACACTGTCTGTGAAGAAATTGACATTTTTGTACGACACAGACTTCAGATGTTTGAAGAAGAATGAATCTTTATCCGATTTCAATACACTCCCTCAGTCTGCTTCGCAGACAGCTCCCTCTGAGAGGGAGCCTTTTTTACACAAAAAAACCTGCACCGTTATGGTGCAGGTCAATTTTTTATTAATCGTGGTGCTTATTGTTTCTTCTGCCGCCCTTGAAATCTCTTCTGGGCTTTCTGTCCTGTGCGGGATCATTTTCGGGTACAAGACCTTCAACCTCAATAAGAGCATCTCTTCTTGAAAGGTTAAGTCTGCCCTGATCATCAACGGGAAGAACCTTTACGATGATTTCGTCGCCAACGTTGACAACGTCTTCAACCTTTTCTGTTCTCTTAACGTCGAGCTGGCTGATGTGTACCATGCCTTCCTTACCGGGAGCGATCTCAACGAATGCGCCGAATGACATAAGTCTTGTAACAACGCCCTTATAGATAGCGCCTACTTCGGGATCCTTTGCGATTGTTTCGATAATATCAAGAGCACGCTGTGCATCTTCAATATCCTGAGCTGTAACGAAGATTGAACCGTCTTCCTCAACGTCAACCTTACAGTTGCACTCTGCACAGATCTTCTGGATAACCTTACCCTGCTTACCGATAACATCACCGATCTTATCAACGTCAATCTTTGTTGAAAGAAGCTTGGGTGCATACTTTGAAAGCTCTGCTCTGGGCTCAGCGATACAAGGCATCATAACGTTGTCGATGATGTGGTTTCTTGCATCGTGTGTCTTCTGAAGTGCTTCCTTGATGATTTCGGGAGTAAGACCGTGAACTTTAAGGTCCATCTGGATTGCTGTGATACCGTTCTTTGTACCTGCAACCTTGAAGTCCATGTCGCCGAAGAA
>JAFYUD010000200.1 GCA_017549665.1 Clostridia bacterium
GTTCTTGATTCCTGCAAGGCTTTCAAAAGTCTTCTTGATGATATGCTCTCTTGACTGAGTAAGAACCTGAATCGTAACGTCGTCGGGAATAAGATCATTTTCGATAAGAGTACGGAGGAACTGATATTCAGTTTCACTTGCTGCGGGAAATCCGACTTCAATCTGCTTGAAACCGATCTTTACAAGAAGCTTGAAGAATTCAACCTTCTCCTCAAGACTCATGGGAATAATAAGTGACTGGTTACCGTCACGAAGGTCAACAGAGCACCAGATGGGAGCCTTGTCGATATAATTCTTTTTCATCCATTCGCCCTTTACTTCAGGGGGCATAAAAAATTGTCTTGTGTACTTTTCTGTTCCTTTCATGGAATCACCTCGTCTGTTATTATACAGATAAAATAAAACAACCCCGTCTCAAAAAAGAGACGGAGCAATAAAGTCCGTGGTACCACTCTAATTGGCGAATAACTCACCCACTCAATTCACACATCGGGCACGAGGCCGAATATGCTACTTCTTTAACGATGAAGCTCCGTTCTTCCTACACGACCGTCAGGGACGGTGTTCAGTCGACCGCTCGAAGGAGAGATACGATCACTCACGGTTACAGCCTCGCACCAAACGGCTGCTCTCTGAAATTCCGTTGACGAATGACCCTTTAGCCTTGTCACTGCGTTTATCTGTATTGAGTAAATTATACAAAATGCAAATGAAGAAGTCAAGCCGATTTTTCTGAAAACTTCAACAAATTGAAGTATAAAATTATGTATGCTTTGCACTAAATTTTTTCACACATAAAATCATGTATATTTATTGTGGTAAGATCGAAACAAACAGATTCCAAAACAAATTCTTAAATGCCTGGAAAATCTTTATAAAAAGGTCAAGAACT
The DNA here is from genome assembly GCA_017549665.1 of Clostridia bacterium. The sequence continues at coordinate 893 of JAFYUD010000200.1, forward strand.
TTGTATAAATCTCTCTGACTCTCATCAATAGGAACAAATTCCCTGTCAAAAAGTATTGCATAATTATTTGCTGTTGAGTTTATGTGACCATAAATAACTGCGTTTTCAGGGAATGTATATTCCTCAAAGTTGATATTACAATCAGGGTTTTCGATTATTACCTTTTCAAGGGATATACATCTGTTCAATGTACCATATCCGATTTCATTTACATTTTCACCAAATGTTATGCTTGTAAGTTGTTTACAATCAGAGAAAGCCCCATCAATTTTCTTAACACTGTCAGGAATAATTATATTTTTAATGGCTGTCCAGCATAAAGCTGATTCTATAACCTCAAGACCTTCAGGCAAAACAATATTCTCAAGGTTAAAACAAGCACTAAAAACTCCATTTCTCAGAATTTTGATATTTTTACTAATATTGACACTTGTCAGATTTTCACACACGCCAAAAGCTGAATTTCCTATATCTGTAACACTATCCGACATAACCACACTTTCAAGTTTTCTACATTCCGCAAACGCAGCATTACCAATTGTGACAACGCCATCAGGTATTATAATATGCTTAAGTGTACCTCTGCCTCTATCAAATGCCTGTCCGGCAATAGTAAGTGTACCTTCTTTTATTATGTAAGTTTCAGGAACACCATAATCAGTTGCAACAAGATGTCGATCTATATACAAAACATTATCTTCCCAATTACTCTTGTCATAATAATGTGCTGTAAAGTGAAAAGCAAATTCTCCTATTGATGTTACACCATCAGGAATAGAAATATTATCAAGACTGTAGCACTCCACAAATGCCCGACTTCCGATTCGATTAGTACTATCAGGAATATTAACCTTGCTGAGATTTTCACATTTACAAAATGCACCATCATCTATTTCTTTAATTCCTTCAGGTAAAATTACTTCTTCAAGGTCATTGCGATACTGAAAAGTCTGCATACCGATTTTTGTAACCGGATAACCGTTAATTTCTACAGGAATTTCAAGTTTTGCTATCTCCGAATTATAACCGGTGATTGTTACTTCATTATCTGCTATTTCGTATTCAAAGTTTCCGTAACTTGCTGCTGATGCAGTCACACCTAAGCAGACCAGAAGTGCAAACATTGCAGTAATACTAAAAATTGAAATCAAAATTTTCTTCATAAAAATTACCCTTTCTTAAGTTGGTATTAATATACTACACCCGATTAAACAGAAAATCAACAACTATTCAGGATTTTTAAATCTTTACACACCTGTTAACTGTTGAATAATCGCAAAATTTATAGTATAATTTATTCGGTGATAAAAATGTACGATAAAACTTATCTTTTAAACAAAGCTTATGAGCTTCTTGAAAGGACTACTCCCCTCACTTCAGACTGCGGCAAGCTCTGCAACGGACTTTGCTGCAAGGGTGACGGAAAAACAGGTATGCTTCTTTTCCCCGGTGAAGAAGAATTACTGAAAAATACAGAAGGCTTCACTATTCTTGATTGCGAAAGCAACTTCGGTTATAAAATGGTGGTATGCAACGGTACATGTGACAGAAAGAAACGCCCTCTTGCATGCCGCATTTATCCATGCTTCCCTATGATTACCGAAGAAGGATTTGATGTAAGAACAGACATCCGGGGAATCGGCACCTGTCCCCTTCTTACAGA
>JAFYUD010000022.1 GCA_017549665.1 Clostridia bacterium
ATTTTTTCTCTTATATTTCTTATATGTACAGTGACTGTTTTTTCCGTATGAAAAGCCGGCTCATTCCATACCGCTTCATAAATCTGCGTGCTTGAAAGAACTCTTCCCATATTCTTCATCAGATATTCGAGAATGCTGTATTCTCTTGCTGTCAGCTTTACACTTTCACCGTCAACAAGCACTTCCTTGCAATCAGTATTGATTGTAAGACCCCCTGTCGTGATAGTATTCTCGCTTTTCTGCATACTTCCGAGAGTACTGTAGCGTCTGATCTGAGATTTTACCCTTGCCACAAGCTCAAGCGGATTGAACGGTTTTGTCACATAGTCATCAGCACCGAAGCCAAGACCTGCAATTTTGTCAGTATCCTCACTCTTTGCTGAAAGCAGAATGATAGGAAAGTTGTACTTTTCTCTTATTCTGACGGTTGCTTTAAGTCCGTCCATTTTCGGCATCATAATGTCAAGAACAAGACAATGAATTTCATTTTCATTGACTTTACTGATTGCATCTGCACCATCGACTGCAGTTATAACATTGTAACCCTCGGATCTGAGATAAATCTCAATTGATTCAAGTATTGCAGAATCATCGTCGCAAACAAGAACATTGTACATATAAAAAACTCCTTCGTGATATCACAATATTATTAAAACACATCAGTGTCAAGGAAATGCAAATCAAAGTCAAAGAAAAAGTAAAGATTTACTTTCAGACAAGCTCTCCGTAACAGTATTCGTCGTTAAAATCTGTTATTTTCACATCAGCTATTATCCCTGAAAGGTCTTTATCTGATATAACAAGAACAGGTGTGTAATTTCTTGTATAACCGCACTGAAATCCTTTTTTCGGTGTTTCAAAGAGAACAGAATAAATCTTTCCCTTTGCATCTGCGAAAGCGTTACTGCGTACTTCTTCGCATACAGCAGAAAGCTCTGATGCTCTTTCACTCTTTATTGAATTGTTAAGATGTCCGTCCATCTTTGCGGCTCTTGTGCCTTCTCTGATTGAATACGGAAATACATGCACCTTTTCAAATCTGATTCTGCGAACAAAATCAACTGTTGTTTCAAATTCTTTCTGAGTTTCACCGGGGAAGCCTGCAATAATATCTGTTGTTATAGATGTATCATCAAAAGCACTTCTGAGCTTGTTTACAAGAGCTTCATAGTAAGAAGAATCATAATGTCTGTTCATTCTTTTAAGAACTGTATCACAGCCGCTCTGAAGTGAAATATGGAATTGAGGACAGAATTTTGAGCATGAGGCAAAAGAGTCAATCATTTCGTCAGATATATGATCAGGCTCAAGTGAACCTAATCTGATTCGTTCTATTCCTTCTGTATTCTGCGCAGCCATAACGGCATCTGTGAGACTCAGACCGATATCCCTTCCGTATGCAGACAGATTAATACCTACAAAAACTACTTCTTTGAATCCGTTTTCAGCAAGAGTCACAAGCTCAGTTCTGATATCTTCTATAGCTTTTGATCTTGATCTGCCTCTTGCATAGGGAATGGCGCAGTAAGAACAGAATCTGTTGCACCCGTCCTGAATCTTGATAAAAGCTCTTGTGTGACCGCTGAACTGTGAAATAACAGAACCTGTATATTTGTCATCATTATTATGCTGAGTAATATTTCTGATTGTTTCACGTTCTTTAAACCATTTATCAAGTGATTCAATCAGCTTATAATTATTCTTGTTACCGAGTATTATATCCGCTTCGTTGACAGCAAGAGCTTCTTCAGGGAAAGCCTGAGGTACACATCCTGTCATAACTACTACTGCGTCAGGGTGAGCAGATTTGAATTTTCTTACCGCCTGTCGTGTCTTTCGGTTGCTTTCGGCTGTTACTGTGCATGAATTTACAATATAAACATCAGCATCTTCCTTGGAATCAACTACAAGATAACCGTTTTTGTTAAGCATTTCGGTCATTTCCTGAGATTCGTACTGATTAACTTTGCATCCTAATGTATAAATAGCTGCTTTCATATATATCACATCCTGAATAATAATTATATATTTTAATCATTCAAAATGCAAGTATATTGTCCATTCAGTAATCATAAATTTAACTGAAAGGAAAGGTGATTGAATATGAAAAAGTTGTTTATACCTATATTATCATCAATTCTGTCCATAGTCTTTATTTGTGAAGTTACAGCATTGAAATTTTCAGTATCTGATGAAATGGACTACTCTCAGAATTCAGTAACAACAGATCTGACAGTTGATGCAACAGCGCAAATTTCCGGACCAATTGAGATAGCTGCAAAATCAGCAATTCTTATGGAAAAATCAACAGGGAAGATATTATATGCCGTAAATGAAAATGAAAAAATCTATCCCGCTTCCGTTACCAAAATCATGTCGATTCTGCTTGTTTGTGAGGCAATAGATTCAGGTCAGATAAAATTATCCGATTCTGTTACATGTTCTGCGAATGCTTCATCAAAGGGTGGTTCTCAGATATGGCTTGAAGAAGGTGAAACAATGACTGTTGAAGAACTTCTGAAAGCTACATGTATTTACAGTGCAAATGATGCATGTACACTGCTGGGTGAATATGTAAGCGGCAGTGAACAGGCATTTGTTGATGCTATGAATAAAAAGGCACAACAACTTGGAATGAGCAATACGCATTTTGATAATTGTACAGGTCTTGATGATACGACAGATACGCATCTTACATCAGCTCTGGATGTCGCAATTATGTCACGTGAGTTACTTCGACATGATTTTATAAAGAAATATACTACAATATGGATAGACTCACTTCGGAATGGTGAGACTCAGCTTGTAAATACTAATAAGCTGATCCGTTTTTATAAAGGTATTACAGGACTTAAAACGGGTACAACCGAAAAGGCAGGATGCTGCGTATCGGCTACTGCTATGAGAGATGGTATGGAACTCATAGCTGTTGTTCTCGGCAGTGAAAACAGTGCCGATCGTTTTGATACTGCGGAAAATCTCCTCGATTATGGTTTTGCTAATTATGAAATAATAATTCCCGATTTCAATAAAGATCAGGTTGCGCCTGTAAAAGTGGCACATGGTAAAACTGATAATGTATCATTGAAAATGCCTGAAATCGGAGCTGTACTCGTCAACAAAGGGCAGGGAAGTAACATAAAAGTTAAGGTTGAATTGCCTGAATCTGTTGAAGCTCCCGTTGAAAATAATGTTATTATCGGTAAAATTTCGGTTTCAGACGGTGAAAATATAATTGCTCAGTACGATATAATGACTGCCGAAAGTGTTGCAAGGCTTGACTTTCTTTCAGCATTATATAAGCTTCTTACATCATTTTCGCAAAAATAGAAATATTTTTATAAATTTTTGCACGCAAATGTCAAAAAATCTATTGAAAAATCTTGCAATACATTGTATAATATACAAAATATTTGTTTGGTGAGGCGTACTATGGCAGTTAAACTTAATTGTAAGTATCTGTCTTCTTTTGTCAGTGAAAGTGAGATTGCTGACATCAGAAATGAAATTGCAGATGCTTATGAAAAACTTTATTCAAAGAAGGCAGAGGCTGAAGGAAACGATTTCCACGGTTGGCTTTCTCTTCCCGTTGATTATGATAAGGAAGAGTTTGCACGTATCAAGGCAGCTGCTGCTAAAATTAAAAATGATTCCGATGTCCTTGTTGTTATCGGCATCGGCGGATCATATCTCGGTGCAAGAGCGGCTATTGAATTCTGCAGAACAAAGAATTATAATGTAGTTGTTAAAGATGCACCCAAAATTTTCTTTGTCGGCAATTCATTAAGTCCTACAGAAATTTCAGAAGTAATTGAAATCTGCAAGGAATGTGATTTCTCTGTCAATGTAATTTCAAAGTCAGGCACTACTACTGAGCCTGCAGTTGCATTCAGAGTATTCAAGTCTCTTCTTATCGAAAAGTACGGTAAAGAAGAAGCAGCAAAGAGAATTTATGCTACAACGGATAAGGCTAAGGGTACTCTCAAGGAGATGGCTGATTCCGAAGGTTACGAAACATTTGTTGTTCCTGATGATGTCGGCGGCAGATTTTCAGTTCTCACTGCAGTAGGACTTCTTCCTATTGCTGCAGCAGGAATTGATATTGATGCTATGATGAACGGTGCAGCTGATGCAATGAAGAATTATGAAAATACTGATGTACTTTCAAACGACTGCTGCAGATATGCTGCTATCAGAAATATTCTTCTCAGAAAAGGCAAGAATGTTGAAATGATGGTCAGCTATGAACCTGATTACACAATGATGAATGAATGGTTCAAACAGCTTTTCGGTGAAAGTGAAGGTAAGGATAACAAGGGTATTTTCCCTGCAAGTGCTATCTATTCCACAGATCTTCATTCACTCGGTCAGTATGTTCAGGAAGGTCAGCGTCAGCTTTTTGAAACAGTTGTTGTTTTCAATCAGCCCAAATGTGACCTTGTAATTGAAGAAGAGGCTGACAACAGTGACGGACTCAACTTCATCGCAGGAAAGACAATGTCTTATGTCAATTCAAAGGCATTTGAAGGTACAGTACTTGCTCATACAGACGGTGATGTGCCCAATATTGTCCTTGAAGTAGAAAAAATGGATGCGTATAATTTAGGTTATCTTATCTATTTCTTTGAAAAGACTTGTGCTGTATCAGGATATATGCTCGGCGTAAATCCCTTTAATCAGCCCGGTGTTGAAAGCTATAAGAAGAACATGTTTGCTCTTCTCGGCAAGCCAGGTTATGAAAGTCTTGCAGATGAGCTTTCAAAGAGACTGAACGGTTAACCCTCATTATAAAGTAAAGGAGAAATACAAAATGATTACATTACTTACCGGAACAAAAGGCAGCGGCAAAACAAAGAAGCTTATCGCTCTTATTGATGAGGCTCTCAACGCTTCTCAGGGCCACGTTATCTGTGTTGAACAGAAGGACGCTCTCAGATACGACGTTAAGCCTGCAGTAAGACTTGTTTCTGCTGACGCTTACGGCATTAAGGGCTTCGATGCATTCTACGGACTTCTTGCCGGTATTTGTGCGGGAGATCATGATATTACTGATATTCTCGTTGATGCTACTCTCCGTATCGGTTCAAGAGACTGCGAAGAGCTTGCAGATTTCCTTGCAAAAGTCGATGCACTTTCAAAGGAAACACAGGTTAAATTTACATTTACAGTTTCAACAGAAACTGAGAATATTCCTGAAAGAGTTAACGCATACTGCGAACTTAAGTAAAATTTTCAGATATTCAGGTTCTGCTGATGGAGATTTAAGTCAGTTTTCGGTAAAAAAAATGTTAAATTTCTTTGTAAAAGATATTGACAAAGCCGTAAATTGCATATATAATATTATCCGTTCGTATTTTGGAGGACTTTGCAAATGAATATTGACCTGCGTCGCTTTTTTGAAAATGACGATATCAGACAGAATTTTGATTATACGTGTTCTGTTGACGATGAGCTTTTAGACGGTTCAATCAGTGTCAACGGCGGTTTAAAGAGTTCTACAGGTGTCGTATCACTTTCAGCAACAGCGGAATTTACCGTCAGCACGCAGTGTGCAAAGTGTGCAAAAGATATCAGCAGAAAACTGAGTGTTCCGGTGGAGCATCTTCTTATCTCTCACCTTAATGATGAAGATAATGATGATTACATCCTCGTTGAAAACATGGTGCTTGATCTTGATGAACTTGTGATTGAAGATGTATTTCTTTCATTACCCTCAAGATTTCTGTGTAAGAGTGACTGTAAAGGTTTATGTAACTATTGCGGTCATGATCTTAACGAGAGTGATTGCGGCTGTAAAAAGCCTGTAGATCCGAGACTGGCAGCACTTCAGCAACTTTTGTCTGATGAAGAATGATTGTGTAATTTATTAGGAGGTTTTCAATATGGCAGTACCTGCAAGAAGAGTATCTTCAGCAAGAAGAGATAAGAGACGTTCAAACGTATGGAAGATGGATGCACCCTCTCTCCAGAAGTGTCCTCAGTGCGGTGAGTACAAGAGAACTCACAGAGTCTGTGACACCTGCGGCTACTACAACGGCAGACAGGTTATCAGCGTAGAGGAATAATTCCTTTTTGTTTCTGACATTAAAGGCGGAGAGCTTTTCCCCGCCTTTTTAGTGTTGTTTATGTTTTGGAGGAATCATAGTGGCTGTTTTTATCAGCGGAGTTAATACTGATTCACTCTGCGGCAAGAAAGGTATTGCCGCAGGGTTTAGTTTGATTTCTGTCAATGGTCATGAAATAAACGACGTTCTTGATTACCGTTTTTATGCATCTGCAAAGAGAATTACTGCAATTTTCAGGGATAAGGAAAATAATGAGCTGACAGTGCATCTTAAAACTAAAGGTGATGCTGATGAGTTAGGTCTTGAATTTGAAACTTATCTTATGGACAAGCAGCATTCATGTAAAAACAAATGCATTTTCTGCTTTGTTGACCAGATGCCTCACGGTATGCGTAAGAGCCTTTATTTCAAAGATGATGATTCACGTTTGTCTTTCTTTTTCGGAAATTACGTAACACTTACAAATATGACCGAAGCTGATGTAAACAGACTTATCGAAATGCATATTTCTCCGGTGAATGTATCCGTTCACACCATGAATCCCGTTTTACGTGTGGAAATGATGAAAAATCCCCACGCAGGCGATGTTCTCAGATACCTTAAAATGCTTGCTGACGGAGGAATAGAGATCAATGCTCAGCTCGTGCTTTGTCCGGGATATAATGACAGGGAAGAGCTCGATTTTTCTCTTAATGAGCTTAAAAAGCTCGGCAGTTCCATTATCAGTGTGGCAGCTGTCCCTGTAGGACTTACCAGGCATCGTGACGGACTGTGTAATCTTGAATGTTTCAATAAAGAAACAGCAAATGATGTAATTGAAAGAATTGATGCTTTCAATAAAGCAAATTACGATGAATTTTCCCGTAATTTTGCATATGCTGCTGATGAATTCTATATCCTCGCAGAAAGGGAAATGCCCGGCTGTGAATATTATGATGATTTCAGACAGCTTGATAATGGTGTAGGACTCTGGAGTCTTACAAAATCAGATTTTATTGACGCACTTGAAGAGACAGACTCATGCGAAAGTAAAAAGGTTGCAATTATTACCGGTGTTGCAGCTTCTCCGCTTATGAATGAGCTCGCTGAGCATGTGAATACAAAATTCAATAATGTGATTGTTGATGTCAAAACTGTTATCAATGACTTTTTCGGACATGATGTAACTGTTGCAGGACTTGTGACTGCAGGTGATATCATAAATCAGTATCCTGATTTATCGGACTATGATTATGCACTTATTCCGTCTGTTATGCTCAGAGACGACGGATCTGAAGTTTTTCTTGATGATATTCATATTTCTGAGCTTTCTGAAAAAATTAAAGTGAAAATTGATGTTTCTGCTGAAGGCGGCAGAAATTTACTATACTCAATAATTGGAAAGGAGTGATTTGAATATGGCAAAACCAATCGTTGCGATTGTCGGCCGTCCTAATGTCGGCAAATCAACCTTGTTCAATAAGCTTTGCGGAAAAAGACTTGCTATTGTTGATGATACACCCGGTGTTACAAGAGACCGTATATATGGTGACTGCGAATGGCTCGGTAAAAGTTTTCTTCTTGTAGATACAGGCGGTATTGAGCCTTATTCAGATGATATTATACTTTCTCAGATGCGTCATCAGGCACAGATTGCAATCGACAGTGCAGACGTAATTATTTTTGTTACTGATCTTAAATGCGGTGTTGTTGCTACTGATGCTGAAGTTGCAGCAATGCTTCTTAAAAGCGGTAAGCCTATTGTGCTTGCTGTTAACAAGTGTGATGCTGTCGGTGCGCCTCCTCTTGAAATCTATGAATTTTACAATCTCGGCCTTGGTGACCCTATCGGTGTTTCAGCTGCTCACGGTCAC
>JAFYUD010000201.1 GCA_017549665.1 Clostridia bacterium
ATTACAATGATTCGCACCGGGCTACAGCGCCTCTCAAGCAGGCTGATGACGCAGTTTATGTTGATTCAAGTGATCTCACTCTCGAAGAATCAATCAACGCAATCGCAGACAGAATCAAGGTGTAAATAATGGAAATTATTCTTGCTGAATCGGCAGGCTTTTGTTTTGGTGTAAACAGAGCTGTAAACAAGGTTGAGGAATTACTTGAAAAGAATAAAAAAGTGGCGACACTTGGTCCTCTTATTCATAATCCTCAGTATATAAAAAGTCTTTGCGACCGTGGTGCTGTTATTGTTGACTCACCTTCTGACGTTCCAGAAAATTGTGAGCTTGTTATCAGAGCACACGGTATAACAAAGGAGCTTCACGAGGAAATTGAAAATTCGGGAATCAGCTTTGCTGATGCAACATGTCCGTTTGTAAAAAAGATTCAGAATATCGTCGCAAAAGAATCCACAAGTGAAAATATTGTACTTATCGCAGGTGATGAAGATCATCCTGAGGTGAAGGGCTTCAGAAGTTATTGTAACGGAAAATCGTATGTATTCAAAAATTACGATGAGCTTGAGATTCTTATCGATCAAAATCCGTTTATCCGTGACATTGAAGTAATTTATGTAGCTCAGACCACATTCAGCATTCCTGAATACAAAAAATGTTCAGAATTCATAAAAAAAGTCTGTACAAACGTGAAAAAATTTGATACAATATGCGATGCAACATCAAAAAGACAAAAAGATGCTTGCAATTTATCACTCAAGTGTGATATAATGCTTATTATCGGTGGCAGAATGAGTTCTAATACACAGAAGTTGAAAAATGTCTGCGAAAATAACACCAGAACCGTTCTCATCGAGTCTGCTGAAGAATTAAAGGATATCGATTTCAGCGGATGCCGTTCAGTTGGCGTTACGGCAGGAGCTTCTACTCCTGTCTGCATAATAAAGGAGGTTTTACAAACTATGTCCGAAACAATCAACAACAATGTTGAATCAGCAGAAGTTAGTGGACAGGCTGTCGCTGATTCAGAAATGTCATTCGAGCAGGCGCTCGAGGAGTCCTTAAAAAGTCTTAATTCCGATCAGAAGGTAACAGGTATCGTTCTTCGTGTTACTCCTACTGAGATTCAGGTTGATATAGGCAGAAAGCAGACAGGTATCATTCCTTATGATGAGTTCAGTGCTGATCCTACAGTTGACCCTGCAAAGGCTGTCAAGGTTGGTGACGAAGTTAATCTTATCATCATGAAGACAAATGATGCTGACGGTTTTATCACTCTTTCTAAGAAGCGTTACGATGCACAGGCAAACTGGGACAAGATTGCTGCTGCTAAGGATAACGGTGACGTTCTTGAAGGCAATGTTGCAGAAGTACTTAACAGAGGCGTTATTGTAGTTTCTGACGCTGTAAGAGTATTTATCCCTGCTTCACAGGCTACTCTTTCAAAGAATGAGAATCTTGAAGATCTCAAAGGCAAGAGTGTTCAGTTCAGAATTATCGATGTTGACAACAGAAGAAGAAGAGTTGTAGGTTCAATCAACTCAGTTCTCAGAGAAGCACGTAAAGCTTCAAGAGATGCTTTCTGGTCACAGGTTGAAGTTGGTCAGAAATACAACGGTACTGTTGTTTCTCTTACAGAGTTCGGCGCATTCGTTGAAATCGCTGCAGGCGTTCAGGGTCTTTGCCACAAGTCTGAGCTTTCATGGTCAAGAATCAAGCATCCTTCAGAGGTTGTTGCTGTCGGTGATTCTCTCGAAGTTACAATCAAGAATATTGATGCTGAAAACAAGAAGATTTCTCTTGGCTTCAAGAAGATTGAAGACAGTCCCTGGGAAATTCTCAGAAGAGACTACCCCGTTGGCTCAACAATCGATGTTCAGATCGTCAGCCTTACAACATTCGGTGCTTTCGCACAGATCATTCCTCACATTCAGGGTCTTATCCACATTTCTCAGATTGCTAACCACAGAGTTGAGAAGCCTCAGGATGAACTCAATGTTGGTGATACAGTAACTGTAATGATCACAAACATCGACTTCGAAAAGAAGCACGTAAGCCTTTCAATCAGAGCTCTTCTCGCTCCCGAAGTAGTTGAAGAAGCTCCCGTTGAAGATGAAGTTCCCGAAGGTACAGCTGTATCAATCGACGAGCTTCTTGCAAAGGCTGAAGCAGAAGCTTCTACAGAAGAATAATCTTATTGATTATATAATTTAAGGACGATACCGGGATGGTACCGTCCTTTTTTTTATTTGATCATTTCCGTTACAAAAGAATATGTTTTTTCGAAACATATTCGACTCTTTTTAAACAAGACTACAATCGGCCATGCATGCATTCCGATGATTCCGTCTGCTTTATATAATTCATGCGGTATGTTGAAGGTCTTCAGTTCTTCAGAAAAATCGAAGGTTTCATATCTGAGCTTGTCTTTATCGGCCCATATAAGAAATGATGGCGGATATCCTTCATTTACCTTCGGTGAAAACTTATAACCGTCCTCTGAATTTATATCTTTGACTGCAGAATCATAATCTTTGCCGAGATAAGAAGTAATCATTGTTTTAAGATCGGGAAAATCAGCCTGTGGTTTTTGTTTATCTGACAGACGTTGTAAATCATAGCATCCGCTTATTGAAACCAGCGCCTTTACAGCAAAATTATCACGATGCTTAAATTTAATACCGAGCTTATCAAGAATCGTTTTGTCTGTAACAACAGAGGCTGCATAAGATATAAAATAGCCTCCGGCACTCTCTCCTGCCAATACAATTTTATCGGTATCTATATTGTATTCTTCTGCATGATCGAGAATGAAGTCAATTGCTGTAAACATTTCCTGAAGCTGATACGGGAAGATTTTTTGCGGTGCATAGGAATAACTTACCGCTGCAGTAAAGAATCCTTTCTTTGCCCACTGACTGATATATGAATTTCTCATTTCGGTTATTCCCGAAACCCAGCTACCGCCATGTATATATATCAGTAACGGCCTCTTCCCATCTGTATTCTTCGGATTATATGTGTTGATATACTGAAGCTTTCCTTCGCCATATTTTATCTTTTTATTATAGATAAGTTCCTTGGGAGTGGGTCGGTATACCAATCCGTAAACCAGCGCCTCGGTAAAATTATACCAGCATTGTCCCAAAATGCCACGATTGTAAATTTTCCTGTCCACGACAATCTGTCCTTCAATTAATGATATGTGGGTAAGTAATCACCGTGAGTTTCAATAAGATCATCAACCATCTTTTTGATCGTATCAATATCAAGCTCACTTCCGGTGTGTGGATCAAGCATAGCTGCCTGATAAATGTGCTCTTTTTTAAGTGTTTTTGCAGCTTCAATTGTAAGAAGCTGTACGTTGACATTTGTCATGTTCATTGCGGCACACTGTACGGGAAGAGCACCTACATAGCAAGGATGGATACCCTGTCCGTTGATAAGGCAAGGTACTTCTACGCATGCCTCCTGAGGAAGATTTGTAATCATTCTGCCTGTGTTGAGTACATTTCCGCCGATTTCATAAGG
>JAFYUD010000023.1 GCA_017549665.1 Clostridia bacterium
CGGCAATACTTGGCAGAGATCTGATACTAAGCATGGTTTAGGTGTTGGTAAGACAAGTGAATCACAGATTGTAAATCTTCCTGACGGTACACTTCGTATTTATGCAAGAAATACAGGTAATTACGTATCATATTCTGACAGTAAAGATGGCGGAAAAAGCTGGTCGAGATTTATTCATGATAAAAATCTCACTGCTTTCGGAAATTGCATGGTTTCATTTATCAATTATTCAAAGAAGATAAACGGAAAAAATGTAATTATCGGTTCATTCCCGTCAGATACTAAAAAAAGAGCAAGTGGTGTCGTTGTTGCAGGTCTTGTCGGTGATAACAATAAGGTCGAATGGATTTCGAAGTATAAAGTGAATGACTCATTTTTTGCTTATTCCTGCCTTACTGAGCTTAAGGATAGCAGAATCGGTTTTCTTTATGAAGATGAGGCGGCGCATATTACATATAAAATCCTCAGTATTTCTGATGACGGTAAAATTTCATAATAAAGGCAGGTTCTAATGATGAAGTATAAAATTTTTGCAAATCACGCACATGTATTTCCTAAGGTTTTAAGAGAGACTGCTACTGTTGATTGTCTGCTTGAGCTTATGGATGAATGTGAAATAGAAAAAGCTGTATGTTTCGCAAATTTTCATGACAGATTCAGTGAAAGCAATATTGATATGAATACAAATCAGTTCCTTGCTCAGGAAATAGCTTCTCACGATAATCTTTACGGATTCGGTACAATTGATTTTGATCGTGAAGATCTTGAAGATCAGGTTAAGGAAATTGAAGCACTGGGATTTTATGGTATCAAGCTTCATCCTGCTTACCAGGAATTCAATATCATGAGTGAAAAGGCACAAAGAGTTTATGCAGAAGCTAAGGAAAGAAATCTTTTCCTTTCATTTCACACAGGTGTTCACTGGCACAGAATAGCAGATTATCAGATGCTTCTTTATGATGAAATCGCTTATAATTTCCCCGGCCTCAGATTCAGTATGGAGCATCTCGGAGGTTATCATTTCTTCAGAGAAGGACTTGCTGTTATGGTTAACAATTCACGAAATGACATGCGTAACACTTTTGCCGGTTGGACTTCTATTTCATTGCCCGAAAACGGTTTGTATGATGAATGGAGCCTGTCAGATGATCAGCTTCGCACTCTGATTTATCAGACTGATAATGAAAGTCATATTTTTGGTCTTGATTTTCCATATAATAATGCAGAAAAGACTAAGGCTGCCATTGACAGAATTCTGAGTCTTGATATTCCCGAAGAAGCTAAAGAAGGCATTCTCGGTAAAAATCTCGCAAGAGAGCTTAATATTGAATTATAATGAATAATATCACAAAAGACTTCCGATAATTGTTTCGGAGGTCTTTATTTATGAAGGAATATATCAGGTCTTTATTAAAAGGTAATGTGTGTACACTTGTATTCAGGTATTATATGGCAAAATTTTCGGAGCTTTTATTTATTTTATATTGTATGTCTTCATTTTATCTTCTCGTGTTTGACACATCTTTTATTGCACAGAGAAGGCTGTTTGATAATCAGTTTGTTGCAGTAGCAGTATGTTTATCAGTAATAATTGTTGGATTTGTCTTGCTTCTTTTTTCACTATGGCAAGTTTTCAGATATAAAACAGGAATTTGCGGCGTATGTGAAAATGTAGAAAATCTTAGATTTTCATTTACCTCTGCTACAAAGTATCTGCTGTTGAAAATGTCTGTAAGCATACTGAAGACTGTGAAACTTGTATTTTATATGCTACCGTTTTTTTCCCTTTCCGGTCTCATATATCTGTTCCTGACACAAGGAATAGATTCAACTATATTAATTACAGCGTTATTATGTGATGTTATTCTGTTTATTAATGGTATTTTAAGTTATTTTTATGTGTGTCAGAAATTTATACTGATTGAATATTGCTTCGCTGAATATCAAGGCAAACCGATAATTGAAATTGTAAGAAAATCAGCTGAAGTATCTGACGGTAAACTTCGTAAATGTGCACTGATTAAAACAAAACGATTGATATACAGATTGATCGGATTAATAATCCCCGTGTTTTTAATAAAAGAAAATGTCCTTGAATTCATTTTTCTTACAGAAAAAATAATTCCGTATAACGCAAAAAAGCGATATACGGAAAAATCTGTAGTATTTTATTTCGGTAATCAGAAAGCAGGGTAGTTACTGCATTGTTTCCTGCTTTACCTTGTGGTCAATTACGTGTCTTGAATCAAGCTCTTTTCTGATGTCATCAACAGAAATACCCATTTCAACCATAAGCACGAGAATGTGGTAAGCAAGGTCAGAAATCTCATAAATAGTTTCTTCCTTGGAGTGCTTTGCAGCACCGATGATAACCTCAGTACACTCTTCACCGACCTTTTTCATGATCTTATCAAGACCCTTTGAGAAAAGATATGTTGTGTATGAGCCTTCCTGCATCTGAGTTTTTCTGCCCTTGATAAGGTCGTAAAGTGCATCAATTGAGAAGTCATTCTTTTCTGCATCTCTATAAATAAGGTTAAAGAAGCAGCTTTCACTTCCGGTGTGGCATGCAGGACCGTCTTTTATAACTTTAACGACAATTGCATCGCAATCACAGTCTGTTGTTACAGAAACGATGTGCTGTCTGTTTCCGCTTGTTTCGCCCTTTCTCCATAATTCCTGTCTTGAGCGTGACCAGAAGCAGGTCATCTTTTCATCTAGTGTGATTTTAAGGCTCTCTTCATTCATGTAAGCAACTGTAAGAACTTCACCGGTATAGAAATCCTGAACAACTGCAGGAATAAGACCCTTGTCATCAAATCTGAGTTTTGAAATTATTTCCTGATTCATAATTTTCTCCTTAAATACGCATTTCTATGTTCTGACCGATAAGATACTTCTTAAGGTCGTTGATTTTAACTTCACCGAAGTGGAATATCGATGCCGCAAGACCTGCATCGACACCGGGCACTGTTTCAAACAGTGTTTTGAAGTGTTCCATATTGCCGGCACCACCGGAAGCAATTACGGGGACAGAAACGACATTGCAAACTGCTTCCAGCATTTCAAGATCAAAGCCGTTTTTGACACCGTCCGTGTTGATTGAATTTACAACGATTTCACCTGCACCGTTTGCTGTGCATTTCTTGGTCCATTCGATTGCATCAATTCCTGTGTCTTCTCTTCCGCCTTTTGCGAAAATTCTGAACTGACCGTCTACACGTTTGACATCCATTGAAAGAACAACGCACTGGTCACCGTATTTCATTGCGGCTTCTTTGATAAGACCGGGATTTCTGATCGCCCCTGAATTTACGCTTACTTTATCGGCTCCGTTTTTAAGAACTCTGTCAAAATCATCAACAGAATTGATATTACCGCCGACAGTAAGAGGAATAAAGATATTGCTTGCTACGTCTTTGAGTACATCTGCAAACAGACCTCTGCCTTCAAAACTTGCTGTTATATCATAGAAAACAAGTTCATCAGCGCCACTGTCATTATAGTATTTTGCAAGTACTACAGGATCTTCAACATCCTGAATACCTTCAAAATTAACACCTTTTACAACCCTGCCGTTTCGTATATCAAGACAGGGGATTATTCTTTTTGTTATCATAATTCATCTCCGCAATATGTAAGGACTTCTTTAAGGTCAATTTTGTTTTCATATATAGCTTTGCCGATAATTGCACCGTAACAATCAAATTCACAAAGAGCTTTGATGTCGTCCATAGATGAAATACCGCCTGATGCGATAACATTGAGATTCTCGATTTCCCTGAGCCTTCTGTATGCGTCAACATTTGTACCTGATAATTTACCGTCTTTTGAAATATCAGTGTAAATTACAGTTGAAACACCGTTGTCACGAAGCTTCTTACAGAATTCAAAAGAATCTACAGATGTTACTTCGAGCCAGCCGTTTACTGCAACCTTAGAGTCTTTTGCGTCTACACCGACAGCAATGTGATCACCGTATTTGTTAACCATATCGCAAAGGAAATCGAAATTATTGATTGCGATTGTACCGAGAATAAGTCGGTCGATACCTGCATCAATGTATTTTTTTATTTTTTCTTCGGAACGGATTCCGCCACCGGTTTCAATAAAAAGATTTGTTTTTGCGGCAATTTCGCATATGATTTCGGCATTTTCGTCACCGCCGTCTTTTGCTGCACCAAGGTCTACAACATGAAGATGCTTTGCGCCCATAGCTTCAAACATCTTAGCAGTTTCAACAGGAGAGCTGCCGTATGTTTTCATCTGACCATAGTCGCCTTCGGTAAGTCTTACAACGTTACCTGAACGAAGGTCAATAGCAGGAAAAATTTTCATGTTTTACACCTCACTGAAAGCCTTGAGCATTTTTAATCCTACTTCACCGCTTTTTTCAGGGTGAAACTGAGCGCCGAATACATTTCCGCTGTTTACAAGTCCGGGTATATTTACATGATACTCTGAGTATGCGATGAGTGAATCGTTGCAATTTTTTGCATAGAATGAGTGTACATAGTAAACATAGTCACCATCATTTGTGTATTTGAGCATAGGATTTGATCTGTCCTTTATTATGAGCTTATTCCATCCTATATGAGGAACTTTAAGGTCTGAAGGAATATCTTCATTCAGGGGGCATACAGCGCCTTTTATAAAGCCGAGACCTTCATGCTCACCGTATTCATAGCTTTTTTCAAAAAGCATCTGCATTCCGAGACAGATACCTAAAAGCGGTTTACCGTTTTTTGCTTCTTCTTCAAGTACGGGGACAAGTCCTGTATCAAGAAGCTTCTGTTTAGCATCAGCAAATGCACCTACACCGGGAAGGATAATTCTGTCCGCTTTTCTGATTTCGTCTGCGTCTGCAGTTACAACAGTGTCAATACCGAGATGCCTGAGTGAGCCTGTCAGAGAAAAAAGATTGCCGACGCCGTAATTAATAATTGCAGTCATTTATAAAATACCTTTCGTGGAGGGAATTTCATTTTTATATTTTTCATCAATTTCGACAGCATTTTTCATAGCTCTTGCAAGAGCTTTGAATGAGCCTTCGATAATGTGATGAGAATTAGTACCGTCAAGCTGCTTGAGGTGGAGATTCATCTTGGCGCATCTTGAAAATGCAGCCATGAATTCTTCTACAAGCTCTGTATCAAAATCTCCGACTTTTTCTGTAGGAATATGAAGGTTATAGTTAAGGTAAGCTCTGCCTGACATGTCAACAGCACACAGAATGAGAGATTCATCCATAGGAAGAATTATATGACCGTATCTGTTGATACCTTTTGCATCACCGATGCACTCGCTGATTGCAGTACCGAGTACAATTGCAATATCTTCAGCAGTGTGATGATAATCAACATGAGTATCACCTTTGCAGGTAACTTCAAGATCAAAACGAGCATGCTTTGCAAAAAGTGTCAGCATGTGGTCGAGAAATCCGCAGCCTGTGTTGATTTCAGATTTGCCTGTGCCGTCTATATTGACAGATAACTCAATATCTGTTTCCGCTGTTTTACGGTTAATACTGTATGTTCTCATTTTCAGTTTCCTTTCAGAATTTCATCGGTCGCTTTTATAAGAGCAGTCATCTGTTCTTTGGAACCGATTGTAATTCTTACATAATCTTTGATTCTTTCCTTGGAAAAATGCCTTACGAGGATGTTCTTTTCTCTCAGTTTGGTGTAATATTCTGCACCTGAAAGAGTATGATGCTTGGCAAAAATAAAGTTGGCCTTTGAGTCGGGAGCAGTAAAGCCTCTTTTTTCAAGCTCAGAGACTGTGTATTCTCTTGTTTTTATTATTTCATCTATGCACTTGTCGAAATACTCTGTATCAAGCATTGCTTCTTTTCCTGCGATGATTGAAAGTCTGTTTATGTTGTAAGGATTGAATGAAAACTTCATCTTACACATGTCAGTAATCAGCTCAGGATTTGCAACTGCAAAACCGATTCTTGCACCTGCAAGGTTTCTTGACTTTGAAAAAGTTCGTGAAACTATAAGGTTATCATATTTATCTACAAGAGAAATTGCTGATTCTGCGCCGAAATCCACATAAGCTTCATCAATAAGAACAATGTTGTCAGGATTTGTTCTGAGGATTTCTTCAATTTCAGTAATCGAAAGTGCAAGACCTGACGGGGCATTGGGATTAGCAATAAAAATCGGTTTGTTTTTGTTGTAATAATCTGACGGGTCAATAGATAAATCATCCTTCAGCGGAATAATTTCAGGAGTCAGATTGTAAAGCTCGCAGAATACAGGGTAGAAGCCGTATGTGATATCTGCAAAGCAGGGGTGATTTTCACTGTCACAGAAAGCCTGAAATGCGAAAGCGAGTATCTCATCTGAACCGTTACCCATAAGAATGTGATCGGCACTGACATTAAGTACTGAAGCAATTGCATCAATAACTTCTTTTGTTTCAGGGTCTGAATAAAGATTTAGCTTACTTACCTGAGCATTATTCAGAGCGTCGATAACCTTAGGTGACGGAGGAAAAGGACTTTCGTTTGTATTTAATTTTATAAGATCAAGCACCTTGGGCTGTTCACCCGGAGTGTACGGCTCAATCTTTTCATATCTTTTTGATAAAAATCGGGACATTTAAAACACTTCTCAGAATTTATTGAATCTAATACAAATTGATTTGCCGTGAGCCTGTAAGCCTTCTCTGTTAGCAAAGTCTTCTATGCGTTCGTGAGATTTCTCAAGTGCTTCGGCTGAATAATAAATAAAAGATGATTTCTTTATAAAGTCATCAACTGACAAAGGTGATGAAAATCTTGCTGTTCCGCTTGTGGGAAGTGTGTGATTGGGACCTGCAAAATAATCACCGAGAGCTTCGGGGACATTCTTTCCAAGGAAAATACTGCCTGCATTTTTGATATCAGGAAGAATTTCAAAGGGATTGTCAACACATACTTCAAGATGTTCGGGAGCAATTTCATTGCTCAGCTCAACGGCTGTTTTAATAGAATCAACAATGAATATCTTACCGTTATTATCAATTGAAGCTCTTGCTATTTCTTCACGGGGAAGAAGTTTAAGCTGTCTTTCGATTTCGTCTGAAACCTTTTTTGCAAAATCCATATCAGTTGTGATAAGAACGGAGCTTGCCATTTTGTCATGTTCAGCCTGAGAAAGAAGATCAGCAGCAACATTTGCGGGGTCACATGAAGGATCTGCAATTACAAGAATTTCACTGGGACCTGCAATCATATCAATGCTGACTTTACCGTAAACCTGTTTTTTTGCAGTTGCAACGAAAATGTTACCGGGGCCTACTATTTTGTCAACCTTGGGAACGCTTTCTGTTCCGTATGCAAGAGCTGCAACAGCCTGAGCTCCGCCGAGCTTAAAAATCTTAGTAACACCTGCGATTTTTGCAGCTGTAAGAATTGCAGGATTAATTTTTCCTTCAGCAGATGGGGGAGTAACCATTACGATTTCACTTACACCTGCAATTTTTGCAGGCACAGCATCCATAAGAACGGTGCTGGGATATGCAGCTGTGCCACCGGGTACATAAAGACCTGCTTTTTCTACGGGAGTAATCTTCTGACCGAGAACGATTCCGTCTTCTTTTGTGAAAATAAAATCGTTTCTTACCTGCTTAGAATGGAATTCGGCAATATTTTCTTTTGCCTGTCTTAAAGTTTCGATGAAATATTCATCAGTCTGACTGAATGCTTCCTCAATCTCTTCTTCAGAAACAAGAAGTGATTCAAGCTCACACTTGTCAAACTTTCTGCAGTATTCATACAGTGCTTTGTCACCGTTTGTCTTTACGTTTTCAATGATTTCTTCAACGATTTTTTCGATTTCTTCGTTTTTCTTCTCATCCTCACGGGTAAAGATAGAAAAATCTTTAACTTCAGAGGTATCAATAATCTTAATCATTTTTTAATTTCCTCGCTGAATTTTGTAACTATTTTATTGATTTCATCTGTTTTGAATTTGTAGCTTGCTTTGTTTGAAATAAGTCTTGCACTGATAGGAAGAATTTCGGTAAGTACACCGAGATTATTTTCCTTAAGAGTTGAACCTGTTTCAACAATATCAACTATAACATCTGATAAATCGAGAATGGGAGCAAGCTCTATTGAACCGTTAAGTTTGATGATTTCAATATCACGATTGATGCTTTTATAATAAGTCTTTGCGATGTTGACAAATTTTGTTGCGACTCTCAATGCTACGTCAGGATTGTCAATAAAATCATTTTTACCTGCAACACACATTCTGCATTTACCGATATCAAGATCTAGAAGTTCATATACATCAGGTTCATACTCAAGAAGAATATCCTTGCCTACAATACCGATATCTGCTGCACCATGTTCCACATAAATGCTTACGTCGGAGGGCTTTACAAGGAAGTAGCTGATACCATTTTCTTCACTTGTGAAGACAAGCTGCCTTGAGTCAGAATGCATTTCGTCACAATCGTAACCGATTTTTGCAAATATATCAAAAACCTTGCTTCCGAGTCTGCCTTTAGGTAATGCGACGCTAATCATACTTCTTCCTCCTTTATTTCTGTTCCGACAATTCTGTATACTTTACCGGATGCATTGTCAGGAAGAGTGTTGAGTGCATTGTAGCTGATACCTTTACTTTCAAGTTCAGTAGTAAATGAAATCAATGTGTCAATATCGGAAGCTGAGTTATAAATAATATAAACAGCCTTTGCGTTGTCAGCCTTTGTGTGAAGCTTTCTGTCAAGAGCATCGAAGTAGATAGCAAAGCCCATTGCATGTGTGCCGTCTTTGCCCATTTTACTCATAAGCATATCGTATCTGCCGCCTGAGAGGATGTCTCTCGGAATTCCGTGTACATAGCCGTGCATAAGAATACCGTTGTAATATCCGGGGTCATCAGTTACAGAAAGGTCGATTCTGATATGTTTTTCAAGA
>JAFYUD010000202.1 GCA_017549665.1 Clostridia bacterium
AATACATTAACAGATTTATTCCCGAGGCTATAAATCTCGCTTCACGTGTCAATGATGAAAAGAATAAGAATTTCATCTGGACAACCGGTTCATGGATACTCAAGGAAGCTCTCAAGCACTCTGATGAAAAGGGTAAGAATGCGCTTAAGGAAGCTTTAAAAAAGGGTGATATTGTTCCTCACGCAATGCCTTTTACACTTCATTGTGAAGTGCTTGATTACGATACCTTCGATTACGGTCTTACCGTTGTTGATGAAACAGATAAAATAAGAGGCAGAAAAACTGTTGCGGCAAAGATGACCGATGTCCCCGGTCACACAAAGGGTATCATCAGGCCCCTTGCAGAGCACGGCATTAAGCTTTTGCACATAGGTGTGAACGGTGCATCAGCACTTCCCGAATTGCCCGAATGCTTCTTATGGAAGTGTGACGGTTATGAGATAGTTGTTATTTACTCAGGAGCTTACGGAGGCGCATTCAGGAGTGAGCTTGTTGATGAAATTCTTTACTTCGACCATACTCTTGACAATCACGGAGCACCGTCACCTGAAAAGGTTACCGAAAAACTTGACTCAATCAGACAGCAGTATCCCGGTTATGAGGTTACTGCAGGTACTCTTGATGAATACGCAGAAGTGATTTGGGCGAAACGAGATAAGCTCCCCGTTATTGAATCTGAAATCGGTGACACATGGATTCACGGCAGTGCAACAGACCCCTACAAATCAGCTTGTTTAAGAGAGCTGATGGCTCTGAAGCGTTCATGGCTTGCAGACGGTACAATGGAAAAAGGCAGTGATGAATATATCGGATTTTCCGATGCTTTGCTTTGTGTTGCAGAGCACACCTGCGGTATGGATTCAAAGATATATTTTTCAGATTATGAGCATTATCTGAAAAAGGATTTTGTAAAGGCAAGAAAATCTGACAAGGTAAAAATCCGTCATCCTTTCAGAGATTTTCCGCAATGCATTTATCCCATCAAGGGTAGATTTGACGGCAGCAGGAAACAAGGATATTACAGCGTAATCGAAAAAAGTTGGAAAGAACAAAGGGCATATATCGACATTGCACTTTCAAAGCTGAGTGACAGTCATAAAGCTGAAGCCGAAAAGGCAATTTCAGCACTCATTCCTGCATTTCCCATAAAAACAGAAAGCAATTGCGATTCACAGAAAGAGCTTGTCTGCGGAAAGTGGAAATTCAGACTTAATGATAAAGGCGGTGCAGGTTATCTTTCTTATGACGAAGATGTAATCATCCGTAATAACGAAGAGTCAGCTGTTGACTATTTCTCTTTCACAAATGATGACTATAACTACTGGCTTACTCATTACACAAGAGACCTGAAAGAAACTTCAAAATGGTCAATCGGAGATTTTGCAAGACCTGCATTGAAATATACCGACGGAAAATTCCCCGCAGGCAGGTTTGAGTATAGCCTCGAAAGTTTTGCTTATTCAAAGGAAGAAAACAGTATTACCGTCAATCTGAAATGCGACAAAAAGCTTTGTGATGAGCTTGGTGCACCAAGACTTATTCAGATTATATACACCCTTGATATGAACGGGCTGAATATTACTCTTTCCTGGTACGGCAAGGATGCAAACCGTATTACGGAGGCAATTTACTATCATTTATTCCCCAATGGCAATGATGTGAAATACAGAAAAATCGGCACACTTGTTGCCCCTAAAGATATTGTATCAATGGGTGGCAGAAATCTGAATGTGGTTGAGAATGTTGAAATAAACCGAGGCAGTTATAAAATCGAAAATCTGACCGCTCCGATTGTTTCTGCAGGTAAGGGTAAAATTCTTCAATTTGATAACAAATATGAAGATATAGCCCAAGACGGACTTTCCTATGTGCTTTATAACAATGTCTGGGGTACAAATTTCCCGCTCTGGTATGAGGATAACGCAAGGTTTGTGTTCAGAATTGAAAAAAATTAAAATCAGCATGACTTGTTTTTGAACTTTATGTATGATAAAATTATTCATACTTAAATCTGCAGTGGGAGTTATTCCGTTTTGGTTTGCAGATTGTAAAGGAGAGTATGTATGAAAAACCGCAAGCCCATTCTTAAATTAGTTTTTGCCGCAATGTTTCTGGCACTCAGTTATGTCCTGCCTTTTCTGACAGGTCAGATTCCCGAAATCGGCTCAATGCTTTGCCCTATGCATATTCCCGTGCTTCTGTGCGGATTTATCTGTGGTTGGCCCTGGGGACTTGTTGCAGGTCTTATCGCTCCCCTTCTTCGATCACTCACTCTCGGTATGCCTCCCCTTTTCCCTACAGCCATTTGTATGGCTTTTGAGCTTGCAGCATACGGTGCGGTAGCAGGTGTAATGCATAAAATTCTTCCGAAGAAAAAAATATCAATCTACGGCTCATTGCTTATCGCAATGATAATCGGCAGAATCGTCTGGGGCTGTGCGATGTATATCTTCATGGGCATAAACGGCGATGCATTCACTTTTTCAGCTTTCATCGCAGGAGCTTTTACAAATGCAATTCCCGGCATAATAGTACAGCTTGTTCTGATTCCCGTGCTTGTTATGGTGCTTGAGAATCCGAAAATCATAAAACCGACAGAATAATCAAAAGCTTCATCAGTCTTTACATTAACTTGTAAAGGCTGATTTATTTTTTCTTGTTTTTGTTGAAAAGTGCAGAATTGTTTGATATAATCTAAATATGTACAAATTGTGTACAAAAAGGAGAATGCATATGAAAAACAATGCAACAATTATCGCTCTTTCAGGCAAGGGCGGAGTAGGAAAAACCTCAATTTCTGCGGCAATCGTCAAAATTCTTGCAGAAGCTTATCCCGATAAAAAAATCCTTGCTATTGATGCAGACCCTGCGGTAGGTTTATCAACAGCATTAGGTATAGATGTAAAGACAACCATTGATGACATAAGAAAAGAAATCGTTGAAACGGTTGAAGACGGCAACACAAAGGCTGCCATTGAGCTTCTGGGCGATGCAAGATACAAGATTTTTGACGCTCTCGTTGAAACAGACGGCTTTGCATTCATTGCCGTGGGCAGACCCGAAAGTGCAGGCTGTTACTGCAAAATCAACACTTATCTCAAAGAAGTTATCAGCATCCTTTCAGCCGATTTCGATTTTGTTGTAATTGACGGCGAAGCAGGTGTTGAGCAGATTAACAGACGTGTTATGGAAAAGGTAACACATCTGTTCCTTGTTACTGATGCCAGCAAAAAAGGCACTCAGGTTATACAGACTATCAAGAGTGTTGCAGATGACCTTGTAATGTACAAAAAGCTCGGTGCCATTGTCAACCGTATACCCGATGAAAGTGTTATCAGACATATCAATACAGGTGACATTCCCGTTTTATCATATATTTCCACAGACTCAAACCTTGCAATTTTTGATATTGAAGGCAAAGATATCACAAAGCTTCCCGACGACTCAAATGTTGTTGCAGGCGCAAGAAAAGCTCTGAAAGAACTGGATATTTTATAAGGAGAAGGCTATGAAAGATTTAAAACATCTTTATGAATTTGAAAAGCTTTTGCAGGAAGCAAACAATGAGCTTGTACAGAAGGCAAAGGCAGACGGCGGTATTGCTCTGGGCTACACCTGTTACCACATTCCCGAAGTGCTTCTGAATCTGGGCAACTGTTTTTCGGTAAGACTTCGAGCACCCCGTACAGGCTCAATGGATATTGCAACCTACTATATGAGCAACTTCCTTTGCGGTTATTCAAAGGCTATACTCGAAAGAGCTATTGAAGGCGGCTTCAATTTCCTTAATGCTCTGCTTGCATCAGAAACCTGCTCCGAAATGAACAGAACCGCAGAACATTTTGAACTGCTTGAATTAGTGGAAAACGATAAATTCTTCGTAACATTCCTTGATATGCCTTTCAAAATCGAAGAGCATACTCTCAGACACTATGTAAAGCAGACCAGGGTAAAAATTCTTGACAGGCTCAAGGAGGTTTACGGTGTTGATATATCCGACGAAGCTCTTAAAAAGTCGGTTGAAGAGCACAATGAGGTCTGCCGTCTTATGACTGAAATCGGAGAATACCGAAAAGAAGAAAATCCCCGTATCACGGGTTATGAGTACCATATACTCAATCTTATTACATACTGTTGTCCCAAGGCTCTTATTCTTCCGGCACTGCGTGAAACTGCCCAAGAGCTTAAAACAAGAGAGCCTGATGCAAAGAAAAATTACAGAGCAAAGATTGTTGTTGTAGGCTCTGAAATGGATGACCCCGACTTCACTTCTCTTATCGAGGACAGCGGCGCTCTTGTTGTTGCTGACAGATTCTGCTTCGGTGCACTTCCCGGCAGACAGGAAATTATCCTTAAAGACGGCGAAGATGTGCTTTCACAGATTTGTCTGCACTATCTTAAAACAAGTCAGTGTCCCCGTTTTATGAGCCACGAAAAGGTTCAGGAAAGACGTGACTACGTCAGAAAGCTTGTTGAAGATTATAATGCTGACGGTGTTATGTATGAGCAGCTTAAATTCTGCGAATACTGGGGATACGAAAGAGCATTGGCATCTTATGTTATGACAAACGATTACGGTGTACCCACCGCTGCAGTTGACAGACAGTATACCGCATCTGCATCAGGTCAGCTTCGTACACGTGTTCAGGCTTTTGTTGAAAGCCTTGAAATAAAGAAAATACAGAAAGAAAAGGAGGGTAAGAAGAATGGATAATTACGGAAAGCTCTATAAAGAGCATACTGCCATACTCAAGCACAGAGAATGGCGTGGCTTCAAAGACACGATGTATGACTATTACCGCTGGCTTATCACATGGAAAGACATGATCAAGATGGTGCTTAAAGCTCCCGTATCAACGGTAAAAGGTATCTGGAGA
The DNA here is from genome assembly GCA_017549665.1 of Clostridia bacterium. The sequence goes on from JAFYUD010000202.1 coordinate 4,878, forward strand.
TATCGCTGGATGGCATCATATCTTTCAACGCCGTCATTCATTGACCGTCACGTTGCAGGTCTGAGAGGACCGCATCTGCGCATAGCTCATCTGCACTACAACATGATTGTCAAGCACACAACAAAGCTTATCAACATCACCTTCCGTGCTGATGAAAAGATAAATCCGAACAATAAGCTTTCAAAGAAAATCGTGCTTATGGATGAGATTGTTCCCAACGAGGTTTTCACAGGATTCCCCAATCTTATCCCCATTCCCCTTCAGACGCTTCCCATTTTCCTTTCTTCCATGGTTGACCAGCAGATAACACCTCCCTACCTTGAGGTTACAGAAAGCTTCGGTGTGCCTGCTGACGTCTGTCCCTTGCCCTCTGCTG
>JAFYUD010000203.1 GCA_017549665.1 Clostridia bacterium
ATATGTATCACCAAGCTCCTTACAGAGATAATTCATCCATCTGTAATGAGCCTCCTGAAGACCGAATGTATCAGGATCATACTTTGCAATTTCATCTCTTACGAGTTTTTTTCTCTTTGTCCACCAGTTTTTGCCTTTACCGCCGCAAAGAACATTGAATGACATAACCTTCATAAAAAACATCTCCTTAATCTATGTAAGCAACGACGGGATAATGGTCTGACGGCATCGCACCGTTTACCTTGTCTGTTGCTGTTTTTACTTCTTTTACAGATTTTACATTTCTGACAAAAATAAAATCTATCATTTTTGAATTACCGCCGAATGCATGGAAGCTGTTTATATCATCAGCTTTTTCTGCAATTGTTCGTGAATCAAAAAATCCGCTGTCAAGCATTGCCTTATACACATCTGAATCGGGAGTCACATTGAAGTCTCCCATTACGACAGTGCTGACACCACGGAATTCTTCAGTTTTTGCTATTACAAGCTTAACTCCTTCAATCATTGCAGTTCTGCCCACATGATCAAGATGGGTATTTGCAACAACAAATTTTTCAGAAGTTTCTTTATCTTTCAGCACAGCATAAGCGCAGGTTCTGTTTTCTGCACCATCCCAGCCCAATGACGGTTTGTCAGGAGTCTGAGAAAGCCAGAAATTTCCGCTGTCAAGCAATTCGTATTTATTCTTATCATAAAAAACGGGGGAAAACTCACCTTTTATGCCGCCGTCGTCTTTACCCTCACCGACATAAGCATATTTATCCCTGAGCTGTGATGAAATATACCGCATCCAGCCGTAATGCGCTTCCTGAATACCAAAGACATCAGGTGCATATTTCTTAATCGTTTCAAGAACAAGAGGCTGTCTTCTGCACCAGTGATTCTCTTTTCTTCCAGCGCAAAGAACATTGAACGTCATTGCAATCATTCATTTTCCTCCTTGCTTCTCATTCTTTCTGCAGCAAGCCTCGAAAACTCACATCCGCAATAATCCTGTCTGTAAAGCTCATATTCCTTTGAAAGCTCTATTGAGCGTTTATATCCGTTTTTCTTCTTAAAATCGGAAAACAGATATTTCACGTTATATTGCCTGCCGAGTTCATCTCCGACAGAATTGAGTTTTTCTGCATTTTTATAAGGACTGATTGACAATGTGGTTGTGAAATAATCAAACCCGTTATCAGCCGCATACCCGGCACTTTTTTCAAGACGCAGACGATAACATCTGAAGCACCTTGCACCGCCTTCATTTTCGTTCTCAAGTCCGCTTGCTATGCTGAGAAATTTTTCATACTCATACTCAGCCTGAACAAATTTTACATCCTTCGCACATGGCATCTGAGAAATCAGTCGGACAACCTCATCAGAACGGAATGTATATTCTTTCTTAGGGGAGATATTCGGATTATAAAAATACAAGGTTATATCAAAATACTCATTGAGATACTCAAGCACATAGCTTGAGCAGGGAGCACAGCACACATGCAGCAGCAAAGAGGGTTTTACCACGTCAGCCTGATTTTTTTTAATTTCATTTTCAAGCATAAGCTGATAATTCTTATTCTGCACACGCACCCCTCCTTTTTTAATGATTATACATCAATAATCATCAAATAACAAGTGTTTTCTCGGTTATATTTAACAAATTATTGACATTTAACTATAGTAATAATATACTTAATATAACACTGATAAGGAGTAATGACACCATGCTCAGAACACATATTGAATTCAGCAACGGAAGACCGTTTATTTCCGTAAACGGTGATCTTCACTACCCTCTTGCATATACTACTTATTTCGAGGAATGCGGTGAATTTGCAGATTTCATTAAAAACGGATATAAGATGTTTTTCATAAATGTCTCATTCACGACATTGCCCATTAACAATATGACAGGATTTTCTCCTTTCAGGACAGGTGTTTTTGAGGGTGAAACACCTGATTACAGTGAATTTGAATATCATGTAAAAAGAATTCTCGATATGTGTCCGGATGCATTGATTTTTCCGAGAATCAATGTTGCCATGCCTGAAAAATGGATAAATGAGCATCTTTATGAAACTGTCACAACTCCCATCGGAGGACAGCGTGAATCCCTGTTTTCCGATGCATACCGCAAAGACGGAGCAGAGCTTCTGAAAATACTTGTATCTCACATCCGCAATTCAGACTATGCGGACAGAATCGCAGGTTATCAGATATGCGGAGGTCTTACTCAGGAATGGATGCACCACGATTTCTTCGGCTCATTTTCCGAAATGGGACTTGAAAAATTCCGCAGATGGATGAAAGAAAAACACAACATTGAAAACGCTCCCGTTCCCGAAAGAAATGACTTCAATACGGGTATTTTCAACGACTCAATAAAAAATTACGCCGACTTCTGCTGTGAAACAGCAGCAAAGACAGCCGAACATTTTGTAAAAGAGCTTAAAAGCTTTATCAACAACGAACAGATTGCAGGAATTTTTTACGGTTACAGTGCATTTGTAAATGATTATCTTCTCGGCCTTCATGGTCTGAGACACATTGTAAACTCACCTTACATCGATTTTTTCTCTTCCCCCTGTGCTTATGACGATGTAAGAAGACTCGGTATCGACTGGGGTGACATGATACCCGTAGACTCTCTGAAAGCGCACGGAAAGCTTGCTTTTATCGAGTGCGACATCCGTACTCACCTTACAAAGCAGATGCAGTCTTCACGACCTGATGAATATCCGTCAGATATTATGAAGCTTTATGACGACAAAGGCAATCCCTCTGTATGGAAGGGGCCTGACACACCTGAGCTTTCCGTTTCGGCAATACGAAAAGCATTTGCACATCAGCTGACAAAATCATCAGGAATATGGTGGTTTGACATGTGGGGCGGATGGTATCATGACAAAAAGCTCATGAACGAAATCGGAAAAATGAAATGCATTGCAGATTCATCAGAATCAAAAAACAGAAACGATTATCCGAAGGCTGAAGTTGCTGTTTTCGTTGACGAAGAAGCATTTTTTAATCTTGCACGATCAAATCCGTTGTGCGGCTGTGTAACAGGCACAAGAAAAGCCATGAGCAGCTCGGGCATTCCGTTTGACTTATATCTTGTCAGTGATGCCGCAGATGTTATTTCCGGCTACAAAGCAGCTATATTCCCCTCACCCGTTCCTTCCGAATGCGGCAGAAATGCAATTGATTTCTGCAGGCAGCTGAATATTCCTTTCTTCCTTACGGATGAGAACAAAACATATTTCACAATTGATGAACTCCGTGACGAGCTTACACGTATCGGTATTCATTGTTACAATTCAGACGGTAACGTTATTTACTGCGGAAACGGTTATGTCGGCATTCACACGGCACAGGAGGGGTCAACAGAAATCCGACTGCCTGAAAAATTCAGGATTACACCATTGCTCAGTGATAATAACGACACTTACATAACAGACATAATAAGAATCGATGCTAAAAAATTTGATACATTTGTTTTTGAACTGAACAAGGCATAACAAGGAGAAGCATTATGAAAAAAATCGGCAGACAGGTACATTTTATACCTACAAGTGAAAACAATCCACGCAACGGCGAGGGTGCGTTTATTCGTCTTGAAAACAATTCAATTCTGTTTGGTTATACCGAATTCACAGGTGATGACAGTAAGAATGACGATGCTAAGGCTGACATCTATACACTTGTTTCAACAGACAACGGTGAAACATGGGGAAACAAGAAAATACTTTTCAGAAGACCTGAAAGTGCACTCAACATAATGAATCTTTCTTTTCTGCGTATGCAAAACGGAGATATTGGTGCATTTTTTATAATCAAAATCGCTGACGGCACAGACAGGATAGTCTTTACCCGCTCATCAGACGAGGCTGAAAGCTGGAGTGAGCCGATAAATTGTCTTGATTGCGTAGGTAATCAGGATTATTACGTTATGAACAACGACCGTGCAGTTATGCTCCGAAGCGGACGCATTCTTCTGCCTCTTGCAAGACATACAATTTACACTGACAGTGAAGAATTTCAACCGGGTGTAATGTGTTTTGTATATTCTGATGATGACGGCAGAAGCTGGAAAAAAACTGACTCTGAGTTTGTTTTTCCCTTTCCGACAAATCCCGACGGTTATCAGGAACCGGGTGTGTATGAGCTTGATGACGGCCGCATATGGTGCTATATCCGTACTGACACGGGTTTTCAGTTTGAATGTTTTTCTTCTGACGACGGTTTTACCTGGACAGTGCCTGAGCCGAATCTGTTTTTCTCTTCTCCCTGCTCCCCTATGCATGTAAAGGATTTTTCAGACCTTACTCTGGCAGTTTTCAATCCCGTACCCGAGCACGTTATGAGAACGGAAAGAGAAGATGACTTCTGGGGACGCACACCGTATGTAATTGCTGTCAGCACTGACAAAGGCAAAACTTTTACAAGAGAAAAGCTGTTCTATATCGAAGATGATCTGACAAAGGGCTACTGCTATCCTGCAATTTTTGACTGCGGTGACTCGGTACTTATTGCATATTATCACAGCTACACATCAGACTGCTGTCTCAACAGCCAGAAGATAATAAAAATTGATTATGACGAACTGAAATCATGAAAAAGATAATTATTATAGGCTGTCCGGGAAGCGGAAAAAGCACTTTTGCAAGAAACCTTGCGGCAAAAACAAATCTACCGCTTTATTATCTTGACATGCTTTATTGGAATGCTGACAAAACGACTGTTTCAAAAGAAGTTTTCCGTGAAAGACTGAATAATGTCATATCAGAAGACAAATGGATAATAGACGGAAATTACGGTTCAACAATGGAGCTGAGAATATCTGCCTGCGATACGGTGTTTTTTCTTGACTCTGATACAGATACATGTCTGCAAGGTATAAAAGAAAGGCAAGGCAAAGTTCGTCCCGATATGCCGTGGATTGAAACGGAAGATGATGAAGAATTTCTTGAATTTATCAGAAATTACAACACCGAAAGCCGTCCTCGTGTCATTGAGCTGCTGGCAAAATATGCAGACAAAAATATTATTATATTCAGAAGCAGAGAAGTAGCAAACGAATATCTGAATTCATAAAAAACGAAACAGGTGGTAATTTTATGCCCTTATTTACAATATCATTCTGTGCAATTATCATTTTGATTTATATTCTTGATAATTTCATTCTTATACCAAAAACAGAAACAGTGACGCTCAAAGAAAAGCTATGGACAGGACACAATAAAGGTTTTATAAATCACGCATTGCATCTGTCTGAAAAGAAAATCCGATCAGGTCAGGTATGGCGGCTGCTGTCGTCAACACTTCTGCACATCGGAACATGGCACATTGTTTCAAACGTAACCGCAACACTCATCGTGGGATTTGCAGTTGAATCCGTAATCGGAACTGCAAAAACAACGATCTGTTTCATCGTTTCGGCTTTAATATCAGGCTTGTTCATGTCTTTCGGATACAAACAGCAGGAGGGTGAAGGTGCATCAACAGGCATTTACGGTCTTATTGCATTGTTTGTTATTCTTGCGATAAAAAACGGGACTGTTTTCTTTTCTCCTGTTCATTGGATCGCACTTATTGTACTTGCAATCTATACAATCGGCGGCATGCTGGTAGGAAAAACAACAGCTTTTGAACACATCTCCGGTTTTGCGGGCGGTCTGTTAACTGCATTTATCATCACATAACCGAAAGGACAAAAAATGAATAAATATCTCAGAAATCTCAACAGAATCGAATTTGTCGTGACAATGGCATGCACGGGCAAATGCAAGCATTGCTCACAGGGTAATCACAACAGCACAGACAAAATCGACAGCAGACTTGCCGCTGATACAGTCCGCTCAATCGCAGGAAAATATGATATAAAATCTGTCATGACTTTCGGCGGTGAGCCCTTGCTCTGCCCTGACACGGTTTTTGCTGTACACAAGGCTGCAACTGAAATGAATATTCCGAAAAGACAGCTTATCACAAACGGTTATTTCAGCAAGGATATCAGCAAAATCAAAGCAGTGGCAGATATGCTGTCTGAATGCGGTGTAAATGATATTCTGCTTTCAGTCGATGCATTTCATCAGGAAACAATACCTGTTGAGATTGTAAAGACTTTTGCAAAAGCCGTAAAAGATGTCGGCATAAACATAAAAGTCCATCCTGCATGGCTTGTAAGCCCTGACAGCGACAATAAATACAACAACATCACAAAACATCTGCTTGATGAATTCAATCAGATGGGTATTGAGTCAACAAGCGGAAATATAATTTTTCCGATGGGCAACGCACTTGAATACCTGAGTGAATATCTTGATATGAATAATGAAATTGAAAATCCGTACAAGGAAGAGCCGACAGATATAAAAGCAATCTGTTTCAGTGCAAACGGAGATATTTTAGGAAGCAATATTTACAGACAGGATATATGCGAGATACTGTCTGCATATAATCCCACAAGTACAGATAAAGGAGAATAATATGCCTGCACATCCCTTTCCGCCGTTATATGACAAAGAATCTCAGATTCTGATACTGGGCAGCTTTCCCTCTGTAAAATCCCGTGAGCAGATGTTCTTTTACGGTCATCCTCAGAACAGATTCTGGAAGGTGATTTCTGCTGTCACAGATTCTGACATTCCCGTTACAACCGAAGAAAAAAGCAAGCTTCTTCACGAAAATCACATTGCACTCTGGGATGTGATTGCATCATGTGATATTACGGGCAGCTCTGACAGCTCAATAAAAAATGTAATGGCAAACGACCTGACAGAAATTCTTCAGAATGCCGATATAAAACAGATTTTTGTAAACGGCAGGACTGCAGAAAAATATTACAACAAATATATAAAAGACTCTATCGGCAGAAATGCATACTGTCTGCCGTCAACTTCACCTGCCAATGCAGGATGGAGCATTGAAAAATTAACAGATGCATGGCAGATAATCAACGAATATATCTGACAAAAAAATACTTGACTAAAAGATATAAATGATATATAATACTTTAGTCAATTTAATTTTTCGGGGTGTGGCGAAGTTTGGTATCGCGCTTGGTTCGGGACCAAGAGGACGTGGGTTCGAATCCCGTCACTCCGACCAAAAATCGACAAGGCTCGTAAGAGTTTTGTCGATTTTTACTTATTACTTCTTCACTATTCACTCTTCACTAATCCTTTGGGTCGATTTTTGGCAAAGTAAAAGGTAAGAGGTAATAGTGAAGAGGTGATGGCGGGACACCCGCACCCGATTGTAATTTTATGTCAGCTATGATATTGTTTTGCAACAAACAAAAAAAACTTGCACAACACCTGTAAGATTTTGCACAACGCTCCGAGGATTTTGCACAACGCTGAATCCTTGTATCAAAATTAGGTGTTATATTCAAAAAAGAAGATTACCTTTTTGGTAATCTTCTTTTTTATTGGCAGCAATTGGTTCCCATGGTCTCTTATCTGTCCCGAACAAATTGTGAGGGACCGGGCATTGAGTACGACCGCTGCCGGTGGCAGATAAAGGGAGTACGAAATGGCACAGCGGTCAGAATCGGCAGCGAAGTGACGAGCGACAGCCGATTTTGGGCACCGCAAGAAAAAATTTTTTTATGTGCATTTTTGAATTATAACATTATTCATTGAAGCAAATAAGATATAGTGTTTTAATTTTTCAGTTATCTTTATGTTTGATTTTTTTAATTTCTTAATGTATAATAAAAATGAAAAAATAAGCGAAGAGAGGAAAACATAATGTCAACATTCATTCAAAGAGTCATTGGTTTTTTCACAGCACTTATCACACTTATTTCAAACTTCTTGGGCATAGGTGAGCTTTGTAACAGGAAGGTTGATGATTTCAGGGTTACAACATACATAAGAGGCGATTCCATAATGTATTGGGGCGGCGAATTGTATGAGGAGGATTTTGACATCATCACCGATGCTATTATTTTCGAATGCGCATCCTTTAACAGCAAAGGTGAGGTCGAATATGACGAAGAAA
>JAFYUD010000204.1 GCA_017549665.1 Clostridia bacterium
ACTTCTTACCCTTGAGATAAAGCTCGTCAGTAAGTCCGTTTGCGATTTCAGCTTCATAATCAGCAAGATTTCTGAGCTTTTCAATGAACCATTCGTCAATCTTTGTGGTGTCATGAATCTGCTCAGTTGAAACGCCTCTCTTGATAGCTTCGAAAACAGTGAAGAGACGGATATCATCAACATCCTTAAGCTTTTCAACGATGTCGATTTCCTTATCCTGAACCTTCTTGTAGTTAAGAGTATCAAGTGAAATCTCAGCGCCTCTGACAGCCTTCATAATAGCAGCCTCGAAGCAGGGAGCGATTGACATAACCTCACCGGTTGCCTTCATCTGTGTACCGAGCTTACGCTTTTCGTTGATAAACTTGTCAAAGGGCCACTTGGGAAGCTTGATTACACAGTAGTCAACTGTAGGCTCGAAGCATGCAAATGTTTCACCTGTAACATCGTTTCTGATTTCGTCAAGAGTATAGCCGAGAGCAACCTTTGTTGCAACCTTTGCAATGGGGTATCCTGTAGCCTTTGATGCAAGGGCTGATGAACGTGAAACTCTGGGGTTAACCTCGATAACTGCATATTCAAATGTTTCGGGATTAAGAGCAAACTGACAGTTGCAGCCACCTTCGATGCCGAGAGCTTCAATAATCTTGAGTGAAGCGTTACGGAGCATCATGAACTCCTTGCTTGAAAGCGTTACTGCAGGAGCGATAACGATTGAGTCACCTGTATGAACACCGACGGGGTCGAAGTTTTCCATTGAGCAGACAGCAATTGCATTACCTGCGCTGTCACGCATTGCTTCAAATTCAACTTCCTTCCAGCCGTAGATATACTTTTCAACTAGAATCTGATTAATGGGGGAGAGAAGAAGACCGTTGTTAACGATAGGCATAAGCTCTTCTTCATTGTAAGCAACACCGCCGCCTGCACCGCCGAGTGTGAAAGCAGGACGGATGATAACGGGGTAGCCGATTCTGTTTGCAATCTCACGTGCAGCCTCAGCCTCAGTTGCGATATCTGAGGGAATGCAGGGCTGACCGATTGATTCCATTGTTTCCTTGAAAAGCTCTCTGTCCTCTGAACGGTCAATAGCTTCGGCATTAGTACCGATAAGCTTTACGCCGTGCTCAGCAAGGAAGCCGCTCTTTGCAAGCTGCATACCGATTGTAAGACCTGTCTGACCGCCGAGACCTGCAAGAACAGAGTCGGGCTTTTCCTTCTCGATGATTCTCATTACAGTTTCTTCTGTAAGAGGCTCGAGATAGATTTCGTCTGCGTTTGCATTATCTGTCATGATGGTAGCAGGGTTTGAGTTTACGAGGATAACGTTAAGACCTTCATCCTTAAGGATTTTACAAGCCTGAGTACCTGCGTAGTCAAATTCGGCAGCCTGACCGATAACGATAGGACCTGAACCGATAACAAGAACTTTCTTTATGTCTTTATTAAGTGGCATTACTTGTTACCTCCCATCATTGAAATGAATTTATCGTAGAATGTGTCAGTGTTTACAGCTGCTGAGAAGCAGTCAGGAGTAAACTGAACTGAAAATGCGTTGAGTGTTTTGTATTCAAGACCTTCGTTTGTCTTGTCGCTGACGTTTTCGTAAAGAACGTCTGCAGAAGAGGGAAGGGATGAAACAACGTAACCGTGATTCTGGCTTGTTGCGAAAATTCTGCCGTCTGCAATGTTTCTTACGGGAACACTGCCGCCTCTGTGACCGAACTTCATTTTTGAAGTTGCCCCGCCCTGAGCAAGTGCCATCATCTGATGACCGAGACCGAAGCCGAATACAGGCTTGCTACCCATGATTTTACCGATTTGAGCAATGATATCCTTATTTTCCTCAGGATTTCCGGGGCCGTTTGTGACAACAACGCCGTTATAGTTGCCTGAAAGAATTTCGTCAGCAGAAGTGTTATAGGGATAAACCGTAACGTTGCAGCCCTTATCAAGAAGATTGTCAACACAGTCGAATGCTGAGCCGCAGTCAATGACAGCAACCTCATACTGTGCATCTTCTGCTTCGAAGTATCCCTTTTTGTTCTCAGCTACAGCTGCAACAGCATCCTTGATAGTGAATGCCTTGAGAGCATCCATATCAACCTTTGCAGGATCATCAGTGATACAAGCGTTCATAACGCCGTTTTCACGTATAAGCTTTGTGATTTCTCTTGTGTCAACATCACAGACTGTTACTATGTTCTTTTCTTTCAGATAAGTATCAAGCTCAACGTCTGTTCTGAAGTTTGAAGGAATTTCGCACAGTTCTCTGCAGATATAGCCGCTGAGAGCAGGCTTTTCTGTGAGAACGTCTGAATTTATCATACCGTAGTTGCCGATAAGGGGGAATGTCTGCATTACGATCTGACCGAAGTTCGCATTGTCAGTAATTGTTTCGATATATCCTACAACACCTGTTGTGAATACAAGCTCACCTGTAGCTTCACCTGTAGCGCCGAAACCCTTACCTTCGAAAATGTGACCGTCTTCAAGAACGATGTACATTTTTTTCATTAAGTATCATCCTTTATTATTTAAATTGAAGGCTCTCTGTCCTTCATTAATTTATACCAGTTTTAATTTATCTGTCACCCATGAGCATTACGAGAACAGCCTTCTGAGCGTGAAGTCTGTTTTCAGCTTCTTCAAAGATTTCGTTTGCATGAGCCTCAAAAACTTCGTGAGTGATTTCCTCTTCTCTGTGAGCAGGAAGACAGTGAAGCACCATTGCGTCAGGCTTAGCAACTGCCATAAGATCTGAATTGATCTGATAACCGTTGAAAATCTTCTTTCTCTCTTCAGCCTCAGCTTCTTCACCCATTGATGCCCATACGTCAGTGTAAAGAACATCAGCATCCTTTGCAGCTTCGTAGATATCTGTTGTGAGAGTGAATCTGCCTGTCTCATTTGCCCATTTAACGATGTCAGCGTCAGGCTCATAACCCTTGGGACAAGCAACTGCAACCTCCATACCGACCTTGATACCGCCTACGATAAGGGAGTTTGCCATGTTGTTTCCGTCACCGATAAATGTCATCTTCATACCCTTGAATGTGTTTTTGAATTCACGGATTGTCATAAGGTCTGCGAGCACCTGACAGGGATGGCAGTAGTCTGTAAGACCGTTGATGATGGGAATTGAACCGTACTGAGCAAGAGTTTCAACCTCTTCCTGATCAAAGGTTCTGATCATGATACCGTCAAGATATCTTGAAAGAACACGGGCTGTATCTTCTACGGGTTCGCCTCTGCCGAGCTGAGTATTTGCATTGCTCAGGAAAAGTGCTGAACCGCCGAGATCATACATACCGACTTCGAAGGAAACTCTTGTTCTAGTTGATGATTTAGCGAAAATCATACCGAGAGTCTTCCCCTTGAGGTGATGATGTTCAATGTTATGTTTCTTCTCGTATTTGAGCTGATCTGCAAGATTGAGAATTGTAAGAATCTCTTTCTCTGACAGATCACCGAGCTTTAAAAGGTGATTCATTTTTCAATAACCTCCGTTATAATATCCATCGCTTTAGTAAGTTCCTCACGGGAAATATTAAGCGGCGGTAAAAGTCTGATTTTAGTTTTTGCAGTAAGGGGGAGTACACCCTTTTCAATGCATTCGAGAACTACTGCTTTTGCTTCCTTTGTTGTTTCAATACCGAGCATGAGTCCCATTCCGCTTATGCCTGTAACGTTTTTGCAAGCTTTAAGACGACTGATGATATACTCACTCTTTTTCATAACCTCAGCAAGGAATGCATCGTCAAGTCTTTTAACGATATTTGCGGCACCTGCTGCAACTGCAGGATTCATGCCGAATGTAGAGCCGTGTGAACCGGGGGTGAGTGTGTCTGCAGTTTTTTCACCGAACATACATACACCCATGGGCAGACCTCCTGCGAGACCCTTTGCAGTTGACACAATATCAGGTATGATATCATAGTTCTGATATGCGTACATTTTACCTGTTCTGCCGTTTCCGGTCTGAACCTCGTCAATTATTAATATTATATCATATTCTTTACAGAATTCATATACCTTTTTTACAAAAATTTTATCAAGTGCGATAACTCCGCCTTCACCCTGCACCATTTCCATCATGACAGCACAGACATTATCGTTGCAGACAGCCTTCAGTGCATCAAAATCGTTTGCGGGAGAATATACAAAACCCTCCGGAAAAGGTCCGAAGGTCTGATGGAATACATCCTGACCTGTGGCCTTGAGAGTTGCAAGTGTTCTGCCGTGGAAGCTCTGATTGAGCGTAACAATAACGTTTCTGTCAGGATTATTATATTTATCGAGAGAGTACTTTCTTGCAGTTTTTATAGCACATTCATTTGCCTCTGCGCCGGAGTTTCCGAAAAAGCATTTCTTCATGCCTGATTTCTCACAGAGTAATTCAGCAAGCTCCACACCGGGATGAGTGTAGAAGAGATTGGAAGTGTGCTGAAGAGTATGAAGCTGAGCAGAAACAGCATCTGCCCACTCCTTGTCGCAGTAACCGAAAATATTTACACCGATACCGCTGCCCATATCAATATATTCCTTGCCGTCAGAATCAACGGCAACAGCCCCGTGACCTGATATGATGTCAACGGGGAATCTTGCGTATGTATTTGCTATGTATTGACTGTCTCTTTCAAAAATAGACATAATTAAGACCTCATTCTATGAACATTGTTCCGATACCTTCATCGGTAAGTGTTTCGATAAGTATCGAGTGCGGCACTCTGCCGTCAATGATAAATACCTTCTTTACACCCATTCTTATAGCTTCAGTGCAGCACTTTACCTTAGGAATCATTCCGCCTGAAATGACACCCTCATGCATAAGCTCGGGAGCTTCACTGACGTAAAGTCTCTTGATAAGTGAATCGGGATCATCCTTATCTCTGAGAAGTCCTGGGATATCTGACATATTGATAAGACTTTCAGCCTTAAGAGCACCTGCAATATAAGCCGCAGCAGTGTCAGCGTTAATGTTGTAGGTGTTATTCTCGTCGTCATAACCGATTGTTGAGATAACGGGTATATAATCCTTCTCGATAAGGTCGGTGATAAGTCCCACGTTTACGTCTGTGATATTACCAACGTAGCCGTGAACTTCGTCAAGCTTTTCAGCCTTTATCATGTGGTCGTCAACACCACAGAGACCTACAGCCTTACCGCCCTTGTTAAGAATCTGATTTACGAGATTTTTATTTATCTTACCTGCAAGAACCATCTGAACGATATCAGCAGTTTCCTTATCGGTAACACGCAGGCCGTCGATAAATTCTGACTTCTTGCCTGTCTTCTGAAGCATATCATTTATTTCGGGACCACCGCCGTGAACGAGAACAACCTTGATGCCGATAAGTGATAAAAGAACGATATCACCGATAACAGCATCCTTGAGCTCTTCGCTGATCATTGCATTGCCGCCGTATTTGACAACGATTGTTTTATTTCTGTATTTCTGTATGTAGGGGAGAGCCTGAGTCAGAACTTCAGCTCTCTGGGGATTTGTGATATTCATTTTATTTCTCCTCAGGTTCTGTAATCGCCGTTGATTTTAACGTAATCGTAGGTAAGGTCGCATCCTCTTGCTACTGCAGATGTATCACCGTCGTTAAGATTAACGTTTACCTTGATTTCATCCTCAAGCAGGATTTCCTTAGCCTTTTCTTCACTGAATTCAACACCCGCACCGTTTTCGCAGACTACTATTGTGCCTTTTGCAGAAGTAAAGCTTACGTCAATTTTAGTTACGTCTACGTCTGCACCGCTGTAGCCGATTGCACAAAGTACACGACCCCAGTTTGCGTCAGCACCGAACATTGCAGCCTTAAACAGGGAAGAGCAGATAACTGACTTTGCAACTGTTTTTGCTGTCTGCCAGTCCTTGCCGCCATCAACAATGCATTCTACAAGCTTTGTTGCACCTTCACCGTCTTTTGCAATTGCCTTACAGAGCTTTTCCGTAATCATAGCAAGTGCATCGCAGAATACTTTAAAATCGTCATTTTCTTCGGTGATTTCAGCATTTCCTGCAAGACCGTTAGCCATAACAGAAACCATATCGTTAGTTGAAGTATCGCCGTCAATACTGATCATGTTGAAGCTCTTCTGAGCATCGCTGTAAAGAGCCTTATGAAGCATTTCGGGAGAAATCGCAGCATCAGTTGTGATAAAAACAAGCATTGTAGCCATATTCGGATGAATCATGCCTGAGCCCTTTGCAATACCGCCCATTTTACAGATTTTTCCGCCCAATTCAAAGCTTACCGCAAATTCCTTGAGAACGGTATCCGTAGTCATGATAGCTTCTGCAGCAGAAACGCTGTTGTCGTAACCGAGCTCATCAACAAGCTGCTTCATACCGTCGCTGATGGGAGTAATATCAAGAGGCTGTCCGATAACGCCTGTTGAAGCTACAATAACGTCATTTTTTGAAATACCTGTTGACTTTTCGACAAGCTCACACATCTTTTCGGCAATTTCAATACCGTCTGCATTGCAGGTGTTGGCATTTCCGCTGTTGCAGATCATTGCCTGAGCCTTGCCGTCAGAAATATTTGACTTTGTTACGTAAATAGGAGCACCCTTGACGAGATTGAGTGTGTAGATAGCTGCAGCTGATGCCTTGCAGTCACTTACGATAAGTGCAAGATCTCTCTTCGTTCTGTTCTTTCTTATTCCGCAGTGAATACCACTTGCCTTGAATCCTTCGGGAGCACAGACTCCGCCGTTAATATATTCCATTTTCATTTTTCCTTTCAGATTTTCAGTGATGCAGTTTCGTCAGTGCCCATTGCAATATTCATGCACTGCACTGCTGCACCCGATGCGCCCTTGCCGAGATTGTCAAACACGCTTGTTATAAATATTCTTTCTTCGTTTCCTGAGATAAGAATTTTCATTGAGTCAAGTCCGCTCATTTCATTTGCAGAGATGAGACCGAGGGGAGTTTCACCGCCGTAAAGGGGGAGCACCGAAATGAGAGCTGAATTCTTATAAAATTCAGTGAACATTGCGTGAATTTCATTTATTGACTGACCGCCGAGCATTTTTGAAAAAAGCGTAACCGTTGTTGCCATACCGCTGTAGTAGTCGTCAACGATAGGAGTGAAGCAGGGAGCCATTTCAAGTCCCGTAATTGCCTTCATTTCCTTGAGATGCTTGTGCATCTGTGTAAGACCATACTGTCTGGGAGCAAACAGGTCGGCTGTTTTTGCAGTTTCATACTGCTCAATCATCTTTTTTCCGCCGCCGCTGTAGCCTGTAAGTGAATGTGAAACAACCGGGTAGTCTTTAGGCATAATTCCTGATGCAATAAGGGGATAGACAATTGAAATGAATCCGCTTGCATGACAACCGGGAACAGCAATTCTTTTTGATGTTGAAAGTGCTTTCCGGTGTCCGTCTGAAAGCTCTGCAAAACCGTATGCCCAGTCAGGATTTGTTCTGTGAGCTGTTGAGGTATCAATGATTACCGTATTCTCGTTTTTAACCAGAGAAACTGATTCCTTAGCAGCTTCGTCAGGCAGACAGAGAAAGGATATATCACTTTCGTTGATAAGTCGTCTTCGCTCTTCCTTATCTTTTCTCTTGTCATCACTGATGTGAAGCAGTTCGATGTCGTTTCTTTCCTTGAGACGGTCAAAAAGACGCAGGCCTGTTGTGCCCTGATTACCGTCAATGAATACTTTATACATTTCAAAAACCTCTGGTTATAAAATTCTATTATTATATTTTACTCTTTTAAGAGCGAATGTCAATAAATTTCTGAATATTTATACAAGTTTGTTAAGTTGTATTATATATGTCAGAAAAAACATGAATTATTGTTAATTTGCACAAACATATTAATATATAATAAAGAGCTTCTGACCGTCATAAAAGTCAAAAGCTCTTTTTGATTAATAAATATTCAGCATAAACCGTAAAATATACATAAATTATGCATATTTATAAATTAATTTCCATCCATTCTTCGTACAGGGTTTCCTGACGCTCATTAAGTGCATTGAGTTTTTCGGTAAGATCTATGAGTTTTTCATAATCTGCCGCAGTTTCAGGCAGATCAAGAATCGACTGAACTTCATTTTTTTCATTTTCTATCTGTTCAATTTCTTCTTCGAGCTTTCTGATGCGTGTCTTTCTTTTTCTTTCGAGAGATTCCTGCTCTTTTCTCAGCTGATACTCGTTTACTTTTTTCTGTGGTTTCTCAGTCTTCTGCTTCTGAGAATCTAGTGCAGATGCATAATCCTCATAAGTGCCTTCAAATGACCTGATATCTCCGTCATCAAATACGAGAATTCTTGTAGCGAGCTTATTGACAAGGAATCTGTCATGAGAAACACAGAAAATCGTACCGTCATAACCTGAAAGTGCGTCTTCAAGTACCTCTCTTGAAGCAATATCGAGATGATTTGTAGGCTCGTCAAGAATGAGAAGATTCGGTTTTTTTAGCATAAGCTCAAGCAGAGCAACTCTTGCTCTTTCGCCACCGCTGAGATCACACATTTTCTTGTCTATGTCTTCTCCGCTGAATCTGAATGCACCGAGACAGCTTCTCAGCTCAGGAACAGTCATGGTCGGGAATTTATCGTAAACCTCATAAAGAACTGTTTTGTCAGAATCAAGACCTGCCTGAATCTGGTCAAAATAACCAATCTGAACATTTGACCCGAATCTGCAGTAGCCCTTATCGGGCATAATTTTACCGAGAATAGCTTTGAGAAAAGTTGATTTTCCGCATCCGTTTGTTCCGAGAAGAAACACTCTGTCACCATTAAAAATATTAACATTGACGTTATTGAAAAGCACCTTGTCACCGTAAGCCTTTGACATATCGGTAATCATGATGACATCATTACCGCTTGTTACTGCAGAAGTAAATTCAAGCTTCATTGCCTTCTCGTCAGATTCGGGAGCAACCATGTCTTCCTTGATTCTGTCAATCTGCTTCTGCTTGCTTGCTATTGTAATATAATTTCTTTCTCTGTTGAACTGCTTCTGCTGCTGGATAATCCCTTCGATTCGGGAAATTTCCTTTGCCTGCTGCTCGTATTTACGTCTGTCAGCTTCCTTCTGTTCTTCCTTAAGCTTTGCAAAAACAGAATAATTTCCTTTTCTGACAGTTAGCTTCCTGTGTTCAATTTCCATTGTCTTGTTTGTGATTTTGTCAAGGAAATATCTGTCATGTGATACTATAAGTGCTGTGCCGTTGTATTTTGAAAGGTAATCCTCAAGCCATTCAACGCCTTTGATATCAAGATGGTTTGTAGGCTCGTCCAGCAGTATGAGATCTGCATTTGAAAGAAGCAGCTTGCCGAGACAGATTTTTGTCCTCTGACCGCCGCTGAGCTGACCTACGGGGAGATTCTGCTCCTCGGGTGTAAAGCCGAGACCGTTAAGCATTGAATTGACTCTTGAAACATATGTAAGTCCGCCCTCAGCCTGATATTTTTCGGTAAGAAGCACCTGCTTTTCAATAAGCTTTTCAATGTCTCCGTTACCCTGATCAATAAGAATATGAAGCCTTTCAAGCTCATGCTCCATTTCAATCAGATGTGCAAAAACAGTAAGCATTTCTTCCTTTGCAGTCTTGAGAAAATCAGAGCATGCATGCTGTTCCACATAGCCGCACTTTGCAGTTGAGGACACAAAAATATTGCCGTCCGAAGGCTCGTAAATGCCTGCGATCAGCTTAAAAAGTGTGGTCTTACCGGACCCGTTTGAGCCGATAAGACCTACCTTGTCATGTTCTTCAATGTCAAATGAAGCCTTGTTGAACAGAACATTATCAAGGAATTCCATTGTCAGTTCATGTGCGCTTATGATTGACATATTATACCTGTGAAATCAAGAATTTTGTCTGTCCTGAAATATAATAATTTCCGCTGTTTGCAGGGATAAAGATACTGTCACCCTTCTTTACGGGGTATTCCTCGTCACCGCATTTAATCGTGCCTGAGCCGTCAAGCATGATAACTGATGTGAATGATCTTTCGTCTGCAATGCCTGCATAAAGATTCTGTGTTTCGATAGAAGTCATAGTGAAGTATTTACATTCTGCAAGAAGTACACTTACATATCCGTCGTGCTTTACGGGCATACCGATAGGATCAAGTGAGCCTTCGGGTATAGTGCAGTTTGTAACGTCGCAGGCTTTTTCTACGTGAAGCTCTCTGGGCTTTCCGTCAAGACCTGTTCTGTTATAGTCAAATACACGGTATGTAGTGTTGCAGCTCTGCTGAACCTCGGCAAGAAGAATACCTTTGCCGATAGCATGAAGAGTACCTGAAGAAATGAATGCAACATCTCCGGGCTTTACTTTTGCTCTGTTTACTTTATCAAGAAGAGTACCGTCTTCGATTGATGCTCTGAAATCTTCTTTTGAAATATCATCCCTGAAGCCGTAAATAAGCTCTGCGTCATCATCGCAATCAATGATATACCATGCTTCGGTTTTGCCTCTGACGTCTTTTTCGTTTGCAGCTGCATA
>JAFYUD010000205.1 GCA_017549665.1 Clostridia bacterium
ACGCACCACAGGGATTCCACCTGCCCTCGCTTACATACTTTTTTATCTTTTCAAATTCTTCGGGGTAGTATTCCTTTATCAGCTCGTATCTGTAGCTGCCCTCAAAATTGAATTTGTATTCGGGGAATTTTTCAAAAAACTCAAAATTCCGTTCAAGTGTATCGGGGATGTATTCCGAAATTGTCTGTTCAAGAGACCAGAGCCATGAAGTATCGAGATGTGCAGTCGCTATGGTATATATCTTTGATTTGTCATTTGCCATAGGAGACTCTCCTGTGTGATTTATTTTACGCTGTCGTAAATGTTATAGAAGTTACCGATGAATGTTGTACCGGCATTTTTACCGTAGGAAATCAGACACCATGTATCACTGTCATTTGCACCGGAATATTTGTTGTACTGAAGACCTGCAAGTACGTAATTTTCAGGATTTGCAACATAACCTGCAGCATCATTCATAAGGTCCATGATGATGATATTCTCACCGGTGTATTCTCTGATGGGCTTGAGTTCAAAGCCGTCAGCACCGTCACCGCCGAGAAGAAGTTCGCCGAATGTTTCACCGGGGCTCATGTAAACCTTCATATCATTGCCGATTTCAAGATAGCCTACCTCTGAAACTGTGTAGTAATTGCCTGAATCATCCTTGAGAACAAGGTTGTCAGCAACAGATGTCTTACCGAGAAGTGCGATGATGTTGTTTTCGATTTTTACGGTAAACTGGCTGAGCTTTATGTTGAGAATGGGTGCAACCTCAGTTTTTTCAACTGTTGCAAGGTCTTCGTACCATACAGTGTAATCTTCAAGATCACCGTACTGAGCGATGCCCATTTTGTCACCTGTAGCTTCGTTGAGTGCGATTCTTTCATCTTCATTCATGCTCATACCGAGAAGGATATAACCTATTTCATAACCGTAACGGACAGCTGAGTAGTGAGCTGTCTGCTCTACACCGTCACCTGAGTAATGTCTTGATGATGTGACTGTTGAAACATTGCCCTGGATGAAAATGAAATTATAACCTGCAGAATTGAGGAGCTTTTCTGTGTACCAGATAAAGTCTGCTGTGAACTGCTTGTCAAATGAAAGGGGATTGTTGGGATCAGTGCCTGCCCAGTCATAGCTTGATGATTCGGGATGAACACCGAATGTAGCGATGATTGTGGGAGCTGCAGCTGCATCAAAGGGAACGAATTCAAGCTTGTAAAGGTTTTTGTCAAGCTCGACAGGAGCTGTTCTGTCGTGAATGTATTCTTCAACATCAATCTGTGAATAATAAAGACTGCCGGTCTTCATATCTGCAAGAGCATTTTCAACAGCAGCTTTTGAGCCTGCAACGAGTG
The DNA here is from genome assembly GCA_017549665.1 of Clostridia bacterium. Next base: position 1,344 of record JAFYUD010000205.1, read on the forward strand.
AGTCGATGAATGAACGCTCAACGCCGTATTTGATCTCGCCCGTGAAACCGCTGAAGGTGTTCTTGATGATGCATCCGATGGGATCTGTCCATACGCCCTGAGAGTCAATACCTGTGTGGATGTGAGTACATGAAACGTTGATGCTGATGATATTGTATTCCTCAGCAATCTCAGCAAGACCTGCACGGATAAGTCTGATATCAGCATTTGCAAGACCCATTGCATCAACTGCGATAAATACAACGTTGCCTCTGCCTGAGCCGTCATTCATAACGATTGCTCTTGCCATAAGGTCTTCTTCGTTGCCGTCGTCATCCTTGTACATTGAATCGCCGAAAACGTAGGGGAGGTATGCGCCCTTTGCGTAGCTCTTTGTGTCAAAGTCAGCAGGAAGTACAGATGCCTTACCGTAGCCGAGACTCCATACCTTGTCGCCCTGAGGCTCGTCGATGAATGTGTCGTTACCACTGTAGAAGTTGCCGTATTCATCAGGATTAAAGCTTTCAAAATCAACTACAGCCGCAGAATCGGGGATGATTGCGTTGAGTATTTTGCCAAGCACGTCATTGATGAAGAAGTTGCTTATCTTATTTATGACTTTTGTAAAAACAAGATTTGCTGTTGATGCTTCATAAGTTTCAGGCTCAGCATTTTCGGATTCAGCAACGTATTCTGTAACTGAATCGTACTCAATAGCGTCTTCAGCCGAAGCATAAACGGGAGAAGCAACCATACAGAAGCATAAAATAAGAGAAATGATTGATACAAGATATTTTTTCATAAAAAATCCTCTTTTCACGGAAAATTTTTTTGCCGTTGTTCTTATTGTATAATATTAACATTATTTATAATAAAAGTAAATATTTTTTAATAAAAAAGTGAAATATTAACAAACGTTTTATTTTTGCATGTCAAAAATAAAGGAGCCGCCATAAAGACAGCTCCGTTATCTGATGTGAATCTTAATTTTTAATTGATTTTCTGCTCAGTATTCTGAAAGGAATATATATCACAGCTATCAATGCAGAAGTGACAAGCATTACAGGTACCGTAATGTCTGTTCTGATGTTGAGAATTCCGACTGAGTCAAAGAAGAAATACACAAAAAAGCACATACCGAGATATGACGGCAGAGCTATTTCTGCGAATGTGACAGGTGATAAATCAAATGCATTTTTGCCCTTCCTGAGCATATTTGTGCTCATAAGCTTCAGCATGAACAGACCGAAAATCACGGATAATACAACGGTCAGAATAGTGCCAAGCGGTTCATCATCTGAAAGAACTCCTGCAAAAACAAGCAGACGTGCAAATCTTATGCCGATTGCTCTTGCAGGTGCGACACCGAGGATGAATACGGTAATAAGGAAATTGAAGCCGAAATTTATACGTTTGTCGGCAATAAAAGGTTCCATATCACAACTGTTGTCTTCTTTTGCTTTTCTTACGGTTACAGCAAGAAATGCCATAATAAACAGTCCTATGAAAAATCCCGTGCCGAATTCCCAGATGCCCCATGTGGCGAAAGTTCTGAATGTTTCGGAAAACTCGACTCCTTCGAAAAATCCTGAGTTGAAATGGCTTGAAATAAGCGGTGTCAGTGCTGTTGTTGTGGTTGCCGTCAGAAGGTTGAGAATAAGAGAGCCGAAGCAGGTGTATTTATCTTTTCTGAAAATGAGAGAATATAAAGACAGGACAAAAACTGCAAGTGCATCTGAAATATGCTCGACGCTCATATAATAATTTTCAAAAAACGGTATGCCCTGCGCCCAGCCTCTGTCAAGGAAATGACTCATATATGCTGCTGCAGGACCGGTGTAGCTGTGGCCGTATGCTTCAAGACCGAGTGCTGCATAATTGACCTGCTCAGGATTTATCAGCTGAATAATAAGATGTGAGACAGTGGCTTTGAAAATCAGTGAAGATATATGAAATACGGCGACTGCAATTATGTAGTGTCTGAGCTTATATTCTTTCCCTGAGAAAAGAGATGTGACGAAAAATGAAAAAAGAGGAATCAGTGTGAATGCCATAATGAAAATTATAGCAGCACCGCTGAAGCAGTCAATCGGCGCATACACATCTCCGTACGGACCTGTGTATACGGGGTCGAGCCCTCCGGGAATTTCACCGGAATACGGCAGATCGCTCCAGACGACGCCTGCAAGCTGTTCAATAACAGTAGCATAGCCTGTAACGCTCAGTCCGAGCAGCAACGCACCAAGAGGAATCAGCTCATATTTCATGCCTTTTCGGTTGCCGTAGAAATGATAAATGAGAAGCATTAATACGAGACCTACACTGTAAAGGCCCCAGGACGAGCCAAAGCCTCCATCACCTCTGCATCTCCACATGAAGCCGCCCATGAGCGCACCGAGAACAACTGATAAAAGCTTTTTTCCGATATCTGAACTGTTTTTCATAATCAAAACCTCGTTTAGTTTTATTTATTCCGGTTTTGCTGATTCGTGGGGAAGATTCTGCTTGACTGCTGCGAGAAGCTCATTTATACCTATAACTTCCACATTATCGCCAAGCTGACTTATAAAATACTGTAAATCATCGGGACCGATTGTCCAGGGGTGAACATTTATTACAGTATATCCGTTGATTGATGTAAGGTCGGCTTTCTTTGCATTTATGATATCTGCCTGCTCTTTCAGCCATTCCTTTGTGACTTCATCTGCATTTCCGCCGGGATACCACAGACTGAAGCCCACAGTGATAAACGGTTTGTCATCTGAGAAGAAAATCTGTCCGCCGCCACCTGCATACCTGTCGGGGTCAAGCTGAATAACACCGCCTTCGATGTTATCGTATCTTGAAAAATAAGAAAGTCGTTTCTCGTATTTTTTATAGAAAGATGAGCCTTTGACTTCATCAAGGAATGTCATGATATTAAGTCCCGAATCGAGCATGACCGAAGCGGTATAATCAGAAAAAGCTTCAAGCTCCTCTGAACTCATCTTTGAAATTCTTGCATATCCGCCACCTGTAGGACCTGTTATAACAGCTTCATTTTCACTTGCAGAAAGTGTTCTCTGAATATCAACAGGGCTGAGCATACCTGCAATGGGTGCAAATGTCCAGCTGACAGGTGTATCATCTTCGTAGCTGAGCCATGTGTGGTATTCGCTGAAGCCGTTCTGAATCCACTGAAGATTATCACCGTCACTGTAAACAAGAGATACATAATGCTTGTTCTCATCGAGCTTTATTTCAGACGGGAAATCAACATTGAATTTTGATTTTTCCACTTCAAAGCCTGAAAGCATACTCAGATTGTATGAATGGTCAGATGGTACGACAAAATGTCCGTAGAGTGAAATTGACTGTGTGAATTTCACTTCTCTCTGACACCAGCCGAGGATGATCGATGACGGCTCAAGATTCTTAAGCACCTTTTTACGGAACAATCTTGCATGGAAATCCGAATCATCAATATACATCACAAAAATTTTCTGCTGGACTGCAAAGTCTCTGAGTCCGCTTGCGTAGTAATACTGATGCACAAGTGAATCGTTACGGAAAAAGTCCTTATGCTCTTTATAGAATTTCCTGAGGTATTTTGTATTGATTTCATCTTCACTTATGTCTGCACTTTTTGTCAGACCGAGCTTTTTGACGGCTTCTTCATCTTCGGGAATTACGGGAAGCCAGCCGTTGATTGTTGCAAGGTTTGTAGCTGTATTCAGCTGACCGTGGTCTTCAATTGTTTTATAAAGAATATATCCGCCGTCTGTGATGTATGATGAGAATTTTCTGATTACGGATTCATAATTCCAGGGATTGCCGTCTGCATCGTTATACGAAAGCTTGTAGCCTGCCTTTTCCATTTCTTCAAGGGCATAACTGTTTGATTCGCTTCCGTAATTCATGAAAATTGCGGGCTTATCCCTTGCAACAAGGCCCTGCAGACAGACAAGTGAATGTCTCTGTGCCACTGAAATTGCACCGATATTCACAACAGTTATTTCTTCATTCAGATCATATGTATCAAAAACATCCTGCATTGCAACAAGCTCTTCTTCACTTTTTGCTTCGGGTGCTTCTTTTATGAATGATGCTTCCATAGTGTTGAAAAACATTGCAAACATCATAACTACAAATGAAAGTCCTTTTACTATATAACTCATAAAAATACCTCCGTATCTGTGATGCTGATTTTATTATAAACACAAACAGAATAAAAGCAATTGTTTATACTTCATATTCCGATAATTTTTCTTATGTCTTCTGCCGTAACACAGGTAAGGGGGATGTTTTTCTTTACGGAAATATATGCCGCAGTGCCTGCTGCTTCTCCGATTCCGACACATATAGGCATTACTCTGAAATTTGAATGTGCCATATGTGTACCCGAAATATTTCTTCCGCAAAGAAGAAGATTTTTCTTTACGTCAGGAATCAGACAACGATAGGGAATAGTGTAACCCTTAGTCTGTCTGAAATGCTTCTGTACGCCTGTTTTGTCAAGACCTGCACCCGTAATATTGTGTACGTCAAAATTGAAATATGCATCTTTTACAACGTAATCATCGAACACTTTTGCTTCAAGAATATCTTTTTCATTCAGAGTATATTTTCCCTTGAAATGGCGTGTTTCACGAATACCCATAAGCGAAGCAGAGCTGATTATATAGCATTTTTCATAACCGGGGACGAATTTACGCAGATACTTCACAATGTAATCCATCTGTTTTCTGCATGTGAGTGTGGCACGTGTCAGGTCGTCAGCATTCGTGCCGTCAATGTCGATGGCATTTGTCATATTACAGGTCACAACTCCGGGGAGAGTTGATTTGTAGGTGAGAATATGACCTGCAGGGTAGGGAATATGCTCCTTTGCAAGTGCCTGCAATTCACCGTCGGGAGTGTGGTAAGTTGACTCAAATGAACCTAAAAATACGGCACGGTCATAGTCCACGCCTCCAACCTTGAACATAAGTGTTGCAGGCTGCATCTTATTGTCACTTTCTCTGCCGAGAATGAATTCTGCGCCCGATTTTGCGGCAATGTCACCGTCACCCGTTGCATCAATTGTTACCTTTGCGTAAATATCAGTTCTGCCTGATTTGTTGATAACCGTTGCGCCGAGGATTTTGTTTCCGTCGCAGATTGCATCTTCTGCAAAGGTGTAAAGCATAATGCGGCATCCCACCTCGCAGAGCATTTCAAGATAAAGAGTTTTCAGCTTTTCGGGGTCAATGA
>JAFYUD010000024.1 GCA_017549665.1 Clostridia bacterium
AATAACTCTTATAACAAGCTTGATGATAGCAGACACTGAAAGTGCCTCTTCATTGAGAATGAGCAATGTACTGCCGATATGAGTACCGTTATACATCACAGGCTCGTCGTTTTCATCATAAAGGTAAGTCGGTGAATGATTTATACCCGGCAATACAATTACGGGTGAGTATTCGCAATTTCCGCTACAGTCTGTTTTTATTTCAGCTTCTGCTTCAGCTGCGCCAACATTCATAACGCATACTGAAAATGTCATTACTGCACAAAGTAACACTGCAACAGCTTTTTTAAATGCTTTTTTCATTTCCCTTTTTCCTTTCACATTTAGTTCAAACCGATCGTAACCGGTTCAGATTGAATGCCGTAACAGTTTTCGGCAACAATTTCAATTTTCTCTGTCCCTGCAGGCAGATTATCAAACTTTATCTTCACTTTCTCAGGCACTTTATACATGTAATACGGAGCAACCGTCTTACCTGCAGGAATTCTTTCGCCTGATGCATTGACAGCAAATGCTCTGTAAATAAATACAGGCATTCCGTCTGATGATTCAGCTGAATCAAAGGTGACACTGTCTTTGCCTGTTTTTATTCGTGTTTCTTTTCTGAAAACAGGAGGCAACGACCTTTCAAGCTGCTTTTCGGGTGTATACTCTCTTGCCAGAGGGCCTTCAAGTATATATTCACACAGATACTGCTGCGACTTAAGGTCAGCTGCTCTGAGTCTTATCCGGTTATTTTTATCAACCTCAACTACCCAGAAGGTTGATACAGACCTGTATCTTTTCGGATGAACGGTTTTGATGTCATCAACCGTAAGCTCTGCGTAATACAATCCGCCTGTACCCAGTGCTGTATACTCACCCTGCCAGATTGAACGGGCATCATTTATCGGATAATGGGAATGTCCGGAGAAATCCACGACCTGAGGATATTTTTTTATCACATCCGCAAGGTCAGGCATTCCCCATCCTTCGGATTCGTAACTGCCGTATACAGTATCTTTTATATGCTCATGCTGAAAAACAAACACAGGCTTTGACGGGTCATCGGCAACTGCCGCATCAAGCTGCTCCCTGAGCCAGTTTTTCTGTTTATCATCATAATTCTCTTTAAGAGTCTCAGAAGCAGATACACCGACAAAATGGAATCCGTTTATAACACGGTGGAAGTCAGTTTCCTGCCCCATTATATTACGGTACAATTCAAGTGATGCCTTTCCCAGCTTACGGTCATCATGCGAAGTGGAAACAGTTGCAAGAAACTCAGTGTCCTTCTTCAGCACGGGAGCGAGTGCAGCCTTTATGCTGCCGTAAGCTATCTTTGTACCCATATCGGTAATATCACCGGCAACAATCACAGCATCAAGCCTACTGTATTCTTTATCACTACGGGCAATTCTGTTACCCATCTTTATCATTTTCTCAAGCCTTGTGGTCTGCACATCACCAATCGTTGTGATATGACCGTCACTTGTGGCAAGAAAACGGATTACGGGAGTAAACTCCCCTGTATCAGCAGGTGCTTTGGGATGTACAAGAAGAGAAATGAATTTACCGTAAGAAACAAGCACCGAAAGAAAAAAACTTCCGATATTATTCATATTTTCCCTCCTATGCATTACATAACAAGTAATTTTACTGTTTATATTTAGAATTATACTCTTTATTTTATTTTTTTCAATTAATATTTTGTGAATTTATATAAAAAAGATTGATTTTTATAAAATTTTTTTATATCATATTAGTAACAATTGTCCGCAAAAGAGGAATATGCAGATGTTAAGCATAAGAAAATATAAAAAAGAAGACTGCGAAGCTGTAAAATACGTATGTCTTCACAGCACTCAGGAGGAATATGACGAAAAACTCAGTGAGTTTATTCTTCACACCTTCTGCGAATATTACCTTGACCATGAGCCTGAAAACTGCTTTGTGCTTGATGCTGACGGCAAAGCTGCAGGCTACATTTACTGCGCTCAGGATTATGACAGCTATAAGGAAATTTTTGACAAGGAATATCTTGAACGCAACAAGCACCTTGGTGATGAGCTGTATCAATGGGCTGTGGATTCCACTATTCTGCAGAATAAATACAAGGACATCTACCCTGCCCACTTACATATCGACATTCTTCCCGAATATCACCGTCAGGGCTGGGGCGGAAAGCTTCTGACAGCTTTGTCTGACCATCTGCGTGATAAGGGTATCAAGGGTGTAATGCTGACAACAGGCACAGACAATCCAAACGCAAACAGCTTTTATAAAAAATACGGATTTGAACTTATTGAGATATATGATACCGACGTTGCATACGGAATCAGACTCAATTGATTTTTTACATATCAACATGATTCAGGAGTGATATATAATGGCAAAAGACAAAACCCCGTCGTCAAATGCAGAAGCCTTTGACAAGTTGCGGCAGTCTGAGCAGCAGAAGGCACAAGCCGTTGCTGCTGAAAAAATGCCTAACCGACGTTATGTAAACAGAAAAGAAACCTTCGGCTTTGTTGCCTGGGATGCAGCACAGAGTTTCAATATCAACATCTTTTCCACACGCTTCATAACAAGTATCGTAGGTATCGACCTTGGTCTTCAGACCGTCACAAACTTCATCAACAGTATATGGGATATCGTGAACGATATCTTCTTCGGTGCTGTTGTTGACAAAACGAGAACACGCTGGGGCAAATTCAGACCGTATCTGATGTTCCTTGCAGTCCCCGGTTGTATACTTACTTGTCTTTACTGGCTTATGCCTCACCTTTTTGCCGGTACGGGACAGACAGACCTTATGAAATTCGCATTCTATCTGTTGCTCACCATTGCACGTGAAGGCATAACCACATTCCAGACAATTTCAAGAACAGGTCTGATGTCAACCATCACTCCGCACCCCACAGACCGAACACGACTTATCACAATCGCAAACTTTGCATCAGGCTTCCTTGGTGAAAAGCTTCCTGAGCAGGCTGTCACAATTCTTATCGACGTGCTCAGAAATGCTTTCCTTCACGATGCGAAGAAGCTTTCAAATGCATACACACATCTGTTTGTAGGTATGGGTGTCTTCACAACAGTTGCATCAAGCCTTTCTTCCTTCTGGTTCTTCTACAACTCAAAGGAAAGAGTCATGCAGTCTGTAAAATCACCCAGTGTAATACAGTCAATAAAGTCCGTTGTTTACAACAAGCCGTTGTTGCTCATTACATTATCGGATTTCCTCAGCGGATTTGCAATCAAGGGCAGCCAGGACGACTATTACACCGATGTTCTTCATTTCTCATCCATGACGCTTGTAGCAGGTATTCCTGCCGCACCGATAAGCCCCATGAGTTATGCCTGGGTACCGTGGATGCGTGAAAGATTCTCAAGCCGCCTTCTGTACATACTTGCAAAAGAAATCGGTAACATTCTCTATATCCCCGTTTTCTTCTTCGGCTGTATCGGCATGAAAAAGGATTTTTCGGGCGGTATGTATCAGAAGATTGTACCCATGGGTATCGCAATGGCACTGTGGGAAATCATCTGGACATTGTTCTTCGGACTCAAGTCCGTTATCGGTACAGAAATGTACAACGAAGCAATGGACTACTGCGAATGGAAAAACGGCTACCGTACAGAAGCTATGGCTTCCGTTGCAAAGGGTATCGCAGCAAAGATTTCATCAAATACAAGTACAGTTGTAACAACTGCGCTCAAGAAGATAATCGGCTACGAAGCAGATGCATTCAGATCAGGTACTGAGCAGACAGACAGGGTTAAATTCTTCCTGTTTGCAATGTTCACAATCATTCCTGCAGTTACCGGCTCACTGGGAATCATCCCCATGCTGTTCTATGACCTTGACAACAAGAAAAAGGAAATCATGTACGCAGAGCTGCTTGAACGCAGAAACAAGCTGTCAGTTGCCGCATCATCAGGCGACCCTCTGACAGAAACAGAATAAAACATAAAGACCGCAGACGAAAAAATCGTTTACGGTCTTTTTTATTTGTATTCATTCCCCGTTATATGCGCCTCGTGCCCAGAGAATCCATTTTGAACGATCAAGGGGATTAACTCCATGGCGGGGATTTATATGCTCAAGTCCGTCATTACACTCTCGATAACCATAGAATGTCTGCGAAAGTACAGCCTTACCTGATGTAAGCGTTGCAAGTCTTTCGGGGAAATTCATTGTTGTCGCAACGGGCACTACAGCTTCAATTGTCACAATTCCCGAACGGATAACGGGAGTATCGTATTCACCGCCTGCCTTGACAACCTCTGAGAAAATCTTTCCCGAAAATTCTTCAGGTGCAATCACTCGTATTTTAAGCAACGGTTCAAGAATTGTCGTACCGACATTCTCAAGAGCTGTCATGAATGCCATTGGTGTACATACGAAAAAGTCAAGGGGATGAGTATGAATCGTGTGATGCTCACCACCTACAAGAGTACATCTGAAATCTGTCACTTCCCAGCCATGAAGCCCCTGCTCAAGACATCTGTTGAAGGATGTACGGATATGCGACTGATAACGGTAAAAGCACTGATTATTCGGAAGTCTTCCGTGATATGAAACACCATAGCCTCCGGGCATAGGCTCAATATCAAACTCAACAACTGCCCAGCACGGCTTCGGCATTGTATAGCGTGAAAGACCCTTGCCTGCCCTTGAGGGAGTTTCCTTATAAATAACCGTGGGTGGAGAAAACTGAGCGTCAATATCGTATCTTTCCTTCAGAAGATTTGAAAGCACCTCAATCTGAATTTTACCTGTTGTACTGATAGTGATTTCCTTCTGCCCGTTTTCCCATTTTGCATCTATGTAAGGCTCTTCGTCTGATAATTCATTCAGTGCCGCCGCAAGAGCAGGCACCTTCAGAGGGTCAGCATCAGAAGGTGTGACCTTTACACGAAGAAAAGGATTTACAAGATTTGCAGATTCATTGCGAATCGGCGTGCCGATATAAAAACCGTTTTTCGCAGACGGCAGCCCGCATACTGCCGCAACATCACCACTGCGGATGATTCCCGTATCGGTACTTTTTGCGCCGCAGAATTTCTTTATCTGCGACACTTTTTCTCTTATAATTTTCTTTTCTTCAGTCTCAACTGCATCGGATTGTATCACAAGACTTTTTTCGGGAACAAATAATTCCACTTCGTCCCTGTTTGCGATTTCACCACCGAAAAGACGTATATGTGTAACCTTGCCGAGAGACTTATCATGCTCGATTTTAAAAACTATACCGCACAGGTCATCCGTTGCCAGTCTTGATGAATCAGGCATATATCTGAC
>JAFYUD010000206.1 GCA_017549665.1 Clostridia bacterium
ACATGAAGCCGATTCTTGAAAACAAAGGATATGCAGTAAAGCAGATTTATCCGGGTGAATACAGAGCTGATGATTTCACATCGTGCGCACTTTTCATTCTGCCTGTGCCTGTCAGCCGTGACAACATAAACATCAATACTCCCCTTGCCGGCGAAAGCTTTTATTTCGGGGATTTTATACGTCTTGTACCTGAAAACTGTACAGTTGCAGGAGGCATGTGGAAGGATGAATGGATTGACAGACTCAGAGAGAAGAATATCACTGTTTTTGACTATTACAAGCAAGAGGAGCTTGCTGTCAGAAATGCAATTCCTACTGCAGAAGGCGTTATCAGTATCCTTATAAACGCCCTGCCCGTAACAATTGACTCACTGAATTGCGCAGTAACAGGTTACGGTCGGTGCGGCAGAGAGCTTTCAAAAAAGCTGAAGCTTCTTGGTGCAGATGTTACAATAGCCGTAAGAAGTGATGCAAGCATCATTCAGGCACAGAAGGACGGAATAAAAGCTTGCAAACTAAGCGATTTGAATTCAGTCTGCAGCAATTTCAAAGCTATTATAAACACTGTGCCGTCACGGATTATCGGTGAAGACATAATCTCCGTACTGAAGCCTGATTGTGTAATTATAGAAATTGCCTCAGCGCCGTTTGGTATTGATTTCGATTGTGCTTCAAGATACGGAATAAATGTCATAAAAGCAGGCTCTCTGCCGGGCAGGACTGCACCTGAAACTGCAGGAAAAATAATATGCGACACTGTACTCAGACTTTACAGAGGTGATGACAATGACTCTTAAAGCGGGGTTTGCCCTGTGCGGCTCATTCTGCACGTTTGCTTCGGTAATACCCCAGATCGAAGAACTTAAAAATTCGGGAACAGATGTTGTGCCGATAATGTCATATAACGCATACGAAACAGACACAAGATTCGGAAAAGCTCAGGAGCATATCAGCAGAATTGAAGAAATCTGCGGCAGAAAAATCATTCATACACTGACCGATGCAGAGCCTATCGGCCCGAAAAAGCTTATTGATGCGCTTATTATTGCACCTTGTACGGGTAACACACTTGCAAAGCTTGCAGCAGGCATCGCAGATACACCTGTTACCCTTGCGGCAAAGTCAAACCTCAGAAACGGCAATCCTGTTATAATTGCCGTTTCCACAAACGATGCCCTGAGCAATGCAGCAAAAAATATAGGACTGCTTATGAATATGAAAAATATATATTTTGTTCCTTACAGACAGGATGACTGTGTGAACAAGCCCACATCAATAGTTGCGGATTTTACAAAAATAAAAGATACATATCTTAATGCAATTGTGTCAAAACAGATTCAGCCTGTCATACTTTAAAAAAATCACCCGAAGTACAAAAAGTACTCCGGGTGTAATCATTATTTATTTTATAACGATATTGACAAGCTTGCCCTTTACATAAAGCTCTTTGACAACTGTCTTGCCGTCAATAAGCTCTTTTACAGCGTCAACTTCTTTTGCAGCTGCGATTGCATCTTCAGAAGATATATCAGTTGCAACATCAATTCTTGCCTTGATTTTGCCGTTTACCTGAACAGCAATTTCAACAGTAGCATCAACACACTTAGCTTCGTCAAACTCAGGCCATGACTGATCTGTAACTGCACCGCCGAAGTTCATAACCTCCCACATTTCCTCTGTAACATGAGGAGCAAAGGGATTGATAAGAAGAATAAGTGACTTGAGTTCAGCCTTGTTGATTGAGCCCTTTGAATAAATCTGGTTAAGAAGTGTCATAAGAGCAGCAATTGCAGTGTTGAACTTCATCTGCTCAATATCCTCAGAAACCTTCTTGATTGTCTTATGCATTGATGAAGAAAGCTCCTTTGAATACTCGTCACCGTCAGTAACGATATCAAGAAGATTCCAGATTCTGTCAACAAATCTCTTACAACCCTTAACGCTGTCTTCACTCCAGGGAGCTGCCTGCTCATAATCACCCATGAAGAGAACGTAAGTACGAAGAACGTCTGCACCCATTGATTCAACAACCTCATTGGGATCGATAACGTTACCTCTTGACTTACTCATCTTAACACCGTCAGGACCTAAGATAAGTCCCTGAGCTGTTCTCTTTGCATAAGGCTCAGCATAAGGTACTTCACCAAGGTCGTAAAGGAACTTGTACCAGAATCTTGAATAGATAAGGTGTCTTGTAACATGCTCCATACCACCGTTGTACCAGTCTACGGGCATCCAGTACTTGAGCTTTTCACTGTTTGCGAAAACATTTTCGTTCTTGGGATCAATATAACGAAGGAAGTACCATGATGAACCTGCCCACTGAGGCATTGTATCTGTCTCACGCTTTGCATCGCCGCCACACTTGGGACACTTGCAGTTAACGTAGCTGTCAATCTTAGCAAGGGGGCTTTCACCGTCTGAACCGGGCTCGAAGTTTTCAACATCGGGAAGTCTTAAGGGAAGCTCCTCGTAAGGAACAGCAACCATTCCGCACTTGTCACAGTGTACAATGGGAATAGGCTCACCCCAGTATCTCTGACGGTTGAATGCCCAGTCCTTCATCTTGTACTGAACTCCGCCTTCACCGATACCCTTTTCCTGAAGGACTTCGATCATCTTAGCGATTGATTCTTTCTTGTTTGTGAAGCCGTTGAGGAATTCAGAGTTGACCATTTCACCGTCGCCTGCATAAGCTTCGACTGAAATGTCACCACCCTTGATAACCTCAATAATATCAATACCGAACTTCTTTGCGAAGTCGTAGTCTCTGCTGTCATGTGCAGGTACAGCCATGATAGCGCCTGTACCGTAACCCATCATAACATAGTCAGATATGTAAACAGGGATTTCCTTACCGTTAACGGGATTGATTGCTGTGATACCGTCGATGCAGACACCTGTCTTATCCTTTACAAGCTGAGTTCTTTCAAACTCTGTCTTCTTGCTGCATTCCTCACGGTAAGCCTTAATTGCATCCATATTGCCGATCTTGTCAGCATACTTGTCAATGATGGGATGCTCGGGAGCGATAACCATGAATGTAACACCGAAAAGTGTATCGGGACGTGTTGTGTAAATTCTGAGGCTTTCGTCAATATCCTTGATTGAGAAGTTTACGAATGCACCCTGTGATTTACCGATCCAGTTAACCTGCTGAAGCTTGATATTGGGAAGATAATCAACATCATCAAGTCCCTGAAGAAGCTTGTCAGCATACTCTGTAATACGAAGGTACCATACGTCCTTTGACTTCTGTACAACATCACTGTGGCAGATGTCACACTTACCGCCCTGAGAGTCCTCGTTTGAAAGAACAACCTTACATGAAGGACAGTAGTTTACAAGAGTCTTGTCACGGAATGCAAGACCTTTTTCAAACATCTTGAGGAAAATCCACTGTGTCCACTTGTAGTAGCCCTCTTCAGTAGTATCAATAACCTTTGTCCAGTCAAATGAGAAACCTACCTTTTTA
>JAFYUD010000207.1 GCA_017549665.1 Clostridia bacterium
AGCTGAAAAGTGCCTTGAGGCTTTTGCCTGAAAACTTAAGCTCAGGCTTCCATCTGATTGTGACAGCAAGAACAATTGTGTCAACGGTAGTGTTTGTAAGATACTGTGCAACAAGTGCCCATACACCGTAGCCCTTGTATGCCATCCATATACCTACAATCGCAGATATTATCGTGCCGATGATTGTTGCAAAGAAGAATTTTCTGAATATCATCTTCTTTGAAACAAAGGCGTGCTGGACATTGTTTATTGCCGTAAGGGGGATTCTCAGACCAAGCACACGCAGCACGGGGGAGAGCAGCTCGTAGCCGTCACCGAAGAATGATGCGATAAGGGGAGAAGTGAAAAACAGTATGATATAAAGCACCGTTGCCGCAAACAGCTGGAAATACAGTACTGAAGAAAAATCGGTGTTGTCAGCATCCTTTTTCTGAATCAGAGCACTCCCGAAGCCGTTTGTGACGACACAGTTTGCAAATGTGATAAAAATTGTGACAAGTGTGATAAGACCGTATGCCTCGGTGGGCAACAGTCTTGCAAGAATTATTGAGACGACAAATGTTACGACCTGCGCCGAAATGCGCTCGCCGAATTTCCATATAAGGCCTGAAAGCACCTTGTTCTTGGAATCATTCATAATATATTAACTCCGTATAAATATTAAAAATATTATAGACCATGAAGTTTATAATGTCAATAAGCGCAACTTTAAAAAAGTATATATGAATTTTAAAATTCCGATTTACAAAATGAAAAATATGTGTTATTATATTAGAAATTATACATTCGAGGGGAATTTTATGGACAATAATAATTACACTCAGGGCGATATTGTAATATCACAGCAGCCCATTCCTGACAATTCTTTTGAGTACATACCTTCATCAGTAGCTAATTCATATCAGGCATCTTCACCTTCACCGTCAGGTAATGCACCCAAGCGTCAGAATGACGGCGGCAGCTCAAAGTCAATACTCATTGCAATTCTTGCAGTAGGTGTATGTCTTCTTGTTGTATCAATTGCCGGTATGGTCGGTGCAGGCATGAAGCCTTCATCAGACAGTAACATCCCTGTTGAAACAACAACAGCAGCACCTGTGGTTGCAGATCCCAACGCAGTTGTTCAGACAACAGTACCGCAGCAGGTACAGACAACAGCACCTCAGCAGCAGGAACAGCAGAATACACCTCAGGGTACAGAAACTCCTGCAGGCACAAATACAGCAGCTCCTCAGAGTGATGCTGAATGGCTCGAATTCTTCAACAATTCACTCAATAAGCTTAAGACAGACGGTCCTGCACTTACAAAGTCAAAGAGAACTCAGACTGCTGACATCAAGCTTTCAAATACTCTTGCTCAGGCTTATGTTTCAGCTGCAAAGGATCAGTACCTTTCAGACGAAACAGTAAAGACTCCCGTTCCCAAGGGTGACGTTGCAACAGCAAAGACTGTAATTTCTCCCGACGGCGCAGCTTATGTTTCAACTCTTACAATGAGCGATATCAAATCCATCACTCACACAACTGATGCAAACGGAAACTATGTTATCAGAATTGATATGCCCGACGCAACAAACCCCGAAGAGTCAGGTGCATACGGCAGAGTTTTCGAGTTCATGCTTGTAGATGAAGTTATGACAACATATGCTCCCAATATGGGTGCTACTGTTGACAGAGCAAATGTGTTCCTTAACTACAGCGGATGCTATGCTGAAGCTACAATTTCTCCCGACGGAAAAGTTGTTAAATATTATACAAAGGTTAATGCAAACATGGTGCTTAAGGATGCAAAGGTCAAGATTGTCAATACAGACCTTGACGTTATTCTTTACAGTGACACAGAATACACTGACATTCAGTGGTAATCACAAAATCAAAGCTCCCGGAAAACCGGGAGCCTTTTTTTTTGCGTTATTCAGTTTCTTCTGTTATGGAGTCAAGCATTATTTCGATAAGGTAGTCGTCAAAAAGCACCTTGTATTCACCGTTGACTTTTGCAACTGTAACATAAAAATTATCAACATTTGTATATTCGGATGAAACCTTGTTTGAATCAAATACAGTTTCAATATTGATTTCATAAGCTTCTGTGATTGCAGCAGTATCAATGTAATCATTGAGATTCTTTCCGAAATGTGCAAGTGAAGAGTTGAAAGAAATAAACTTCTGGCTAAGGTCAAATTCCTGAAGAGTCTTTACTTCTGCAACAGTGCAGTTTACTGTGTATGTAGCAAACTCTTCATAAATAACATCTCTGAGAGATTCGCTTATCATTTTAACGTCTGCATTGACAATATCTGCTACACTTGTGATTGTTGTATCATAGGTTTCTGATATGTAAGTAAAGTAATCTTCTTCTGTATAACTGTATACTGTGCAGAAGTAATCGATCATGTCTGAGTATACAGCTTCAAAATCAACCGCTGATGAGTTGATAAATGCCTGAGCATCTGCTGAGCCTGTAATGTTGTTAACATAGTCAACAGCAATCTGTTCATAGCTTGTTTCGGGGGCATCACCGCTGCTGCTTCTGTTTGAATAGTAAACAGCTGAAATAATTGCTGCAACTGCGAAGCAGACTACTGAAACAATAATACGTCTGACAACATTCTTGCCC
>JAFYUD010000208.1 GCA_017549665.1 Clostridia bacterium
CTTGTTGACGATATCAGCGGTGATTATTCACCTTATATGCGCATCCGTGGTCATCAGCTCGGCTACCGTGTAACTGCCAATACATACGAAGCATGGACTCCCGATGAGTATTACACATATATCAAAGAGCTTATGTATGTCGGCTGTAATACATTTGAGCATACCATTTTCAATGAAGCTGACAGAACAAACCGTCTGATGAAATATTCACAGCCTGATATGGTGCGTATGGTCAATGAAAAAGCAAAGACTCTTGATATTGATATTTCATACTGGTGTCCCAATGATGATAAAACTGTAGAAGAATCAGCATCAGTCAGAGCTGATTTCTTTAAGGATCAGCCATACGGAGATATTTATTTCCCGCCCGGAAGCGATCCCGGAGAATTTGAAGCAGATGTTCTTGTGGACAGAGTTCAGCTTATTGCAAAAGAAATCAGAAAATATCATCCTGATATTCAGCTGTGGCCCTCTGCTCAGTCTCCTGACGGCTTCGGAAAATGGGGCGATGATTTCATCCGTAAGATGAACGAGCTGCCTGAATTGATTGACGGTGTCATCACAGGACCTAACTGTGCAATGCCGTTGCATGATCTTAGAAAAAGACTTCCTTCAAAATATCCCATCAGACTTTATCCCGATATAACTCATAATGTCAGATGTGAGTATCCCGTTCATTTTGATCGTGATGACTGGCATTATGCACTTGCTTCAACTCTCAGCAGAGAGACAATAAATCCCCGACCCTCTGAGTACAGAGCTATTCACAGACTTACACGACAGTATATCGTGGGCAGTGTTTCATACTCTGAAGGTATACATGACGATGTGAATAAGTTTGTGTGGAGTGATATGGATTTTGACCCTGATGTCACACTCAATGATTCACTTTCAGATTATGCCCGTCTTTTCTTTCCCGGTGCAGATACAAAGAAAATCGTCAGCGGTATTTTAGGTCTTGAGAAAAACTGGGAGGGTGACCCCTGGGAAAATCCTCATATTGAATTTACCCACAAGATTTTTGATGATGTTATAAATGAAAATCCTGAGCTTTGGGACAATGTCAGATTTCTTATGTGTCTTTTCAGGGCAAAATGCGACCTGCTTGTAAAAATACGCAGAACAAAAGAAAATGCGCTTGTGAAAAAGGCTAAGTATTATCTGTCACGATCTGATGTGGCATCTGCTGAAAATGTTCTCAATACATCTCCCTGTGAAGAATATAATCAGCTCCATGATGAAATTTTCCGTATAGGAAATATGCTGTTTGAAAAAATCGGTCTGCAGCTTGATGTTGAGAATTACTGTGCCCTCGGTTGGGAGAGAGGTGCAACCCTTGACACTATTGATAATCCTGTTTCGGACAGACTCTGGCTGCTTGACAGAATAAATTACTGTGCATCTCTTCCTGAAAATGAGAGAAATGCTTACATTTCAGCATTGCTTGAAAGAAACAATACAAAAAAAGGTGAGTTTTATTTCTCATTTGCAGAGCATGGCTTTACTCAGCTGGGAATTCCTCAGGAACCGTATTTCTATATGGATTATCAGGGTGACAGACCCAACGTCAACAACGGTACAATTCCCATGTCAATGGTAAAGGTGTTTGATCATTATTCTTTCAGAATGAAAACAGGCGGCCTTGAAAGTGACCGTGAATATGAATTATGGCTTAATATAAAACCAAGATACAGAGATGAGGTTGACGAATTCACAATTAAAATCAACGGTAATATTCTGTATAAAGGTAAGCAGTACGGCGGAAAAAGAGACGAGAAATGGGACAAGGATTTTTCAGCCCCCGGATTTGAAATTCACAGATATAAAATCCCTGCAGAGTTTATTGAAAACGGATGCGTGGAGATTGAAATCACTGAGCCGAAGATAGGAATAATGCTTTGTGAAGTGTTTATAAAATAACCATGATAAAAAATGCAGCTGACAAAAAACTGTCAGTTGCATTTTCCTTTTTTTGCATCCGGAAATATGCGGTAAAAGGGCAACAGAATTAAAATATTGCTTGACATTATGTTAAAAATTTTATATTATTTATTATGTATAAGAATAATTGGATAGGTATGCAGAAATATGACTTTTTCTGCGGGAAGAGATAAAATTTTACGGAGGAAATCAAGGAATGAAGCGTAACAGAATACTTGCTGTTTTTCTTACTGTGGTTATGCTTATAACTGCGCTTTCAACGGGTCTGAGTGCGGCAGCACTTATGATGGTTGAAACACAGTATACATATGATTCAGCCAATCTTTCATGGCTCAAGGATCTGATAATCAAGGAGGATATGTCATCGGTCAACGGCTTGTCGAGCAGCTGTACTCTTGAGCCCGTTGCAAAATATCCTTACAGAGAAACTGCAGAGTCTTTCAAGGAAGAAATTGCATATTATCAGATGATGTACACTCTTGATGAAAACATGGTGGATGTAATTTATCTTTATATGCTTGATCTTGTTGAATCAATGGCGTCAACAACCACAAGTGATTATACTGATGAATTTATAAAATCATATCTTGAGAGTCTTGGCGTTGTATATCCCTCAGGCGAGGCTGAAAACAGCACCGAAACTTATATCGTTGCAAGAGCATTGTTCTCAATCCTCAATTCCGATGAGGATTATGAAGTAAAAAGAGGTACAGGCCTTTATGATGCGTTTACCGGTTATATTTCAAAGCTGCTTGGTGTAAATGTCAGTGTCATACTTAAATTTGACGGTAACAATGATTTTTCCGATATGGAAGAATTTGTCCTTGCAGTATGTAAATACATGCTTTATGTGGCAGGCTATGATGTCAGCGCAGTAACATCAGATTCTGAAGTATACAGACTTATTGCAATAATGACAATCAGATCACAGGGAATCTCAATTGACTCTTCAACTGCAACTTTTGAAGAGATCAAGATAAAGTATCTTTGTGCAATGATGTGTAAAATCTACGACGTGTCAATTGATGTCAATGCATTTGAAAAAGCTGTCAATGCAGATAATCTCGCTTTTTATATGCTTCAGCTTGCAGGTAAGAAAAGCGGTGTGGCAATAAAGGATTCAGTGCCTTACAAAGATGCATTTGATCTTGTCTGTAAAAACACAGATTATTTCAATCTTATTCCCGGTGAATTTTACGCAGATATTTATGAATACAATATACAGCTGAAATATCTCAGATCAACAGTCTGGATCTATCCTCAGACACTCGGAACAACAAGTGAGTCAGAGGGTACATCGGTAAAGGTTAAAATCAATGATGCCGTGGTCAGAGAGAATTACTATGTTGATATAGCTCTTGATAAATCAAAAAGCACACAGTCGGTACTTATTACCGTTGAGTATACTGATAAATCAGGAACAAAGTCATCTTCATATAAAATCAATATCAGGCAGGGTACTGAAGAGCCTGTACAGAGCTCGATTATTTCATCAGCTCTTACAGATGTAAGTGACATTGTAAACAAGCTCCTCGGTGAAGTTGGACTTGATTCTTCACTTGCAACGATTGTCAGAAATATTCCCTTTGAGCTGCCTGACAGAATTTTCAGTATTTCCTCACTGCTTATGCCCAGCTTTGATTCAAACTCTCTGGGTTCATCATTCCTTCAGGCGCTGTTCGGTTATTCAACCGATAATGATAAAAATACAAATACTGATCAGCTCGGCGGTGTAGGCGGACTTGATTCGTTCAATTCAGGAAACTCGTCAGATTCTGTTCAGAGCATGGATTTCAATGTCAATGTTGATTACCTTAACAGTCTGCAGCCTGATCCGAATGTGCAGGATAAGCCCATTTATCAGGCAAATCAGGTGGTAATTGATGATAATCAGGCAAATTATCCTCAGGATGATGTGGTTGATGATTCAAACTGGCTGGAATCGTTTATGAGTGACACAGGGTCTGTTGTGATTCTTGCAGTTGTTCTGCTTGTTGTTTTTGCAGGATGTCTTGTGCTGTTTATGAAGCTGCTTAAACCCAATGGCGAAAACAAAGAAAAAAAAGATAAAAAATAATATACAGGAGTCAGACTTAAAGAAATTCAATACAATTTCAATGAATTTGTATTAAATTTATATCTGCAGTCTGATTCCCATATATCAGGGGAGACGAAAATAATGGCTAATGAAAAAATTATGATTGTCGATGATGATGTCAATATTTGTGAGCTTATCAGACTTTATCTTGAAAAGGATAAGTATTCAACAGTTATTGTCAATGACGGACTTGAGGCTGTAAGTGCATTTGCTGAGGTCAAGCCGGATCTTGTTCTTCTTGATGTAATGCTTCCCGGTCTTGACGGCTGGCAGGTCTGCAGAAAGCTCCGTGAAACATCAAATGTGCCCATTATCATGCTTTCAGCTAAAGGTGAGACTTTTGATAAGGTTCTCGGTCTTGAGCTTGGCGCAGATGATTACATAGTAAAGCCTTTTGAAACAAAAGAGGTTCTTGCAAGAATCAAGGCTGTTCTCAGAAGAGCAGTTCCTGCAACAGCAGAGCAGGTAAGAGAGGTCCATTACGATAAGCTTACCGTAAATCTTACAAATTATGAGCTTAAGGTTAACGGTATGCAGATAGATACTCCTCCCAAAGAGCTTGAGCTTATTTTCCACCTTGCAAGCAATCCCAACAGAGTATTTACAAGAGATCAGCTTCTTGATGAGGTCTGGGGATTTGACTATTACGGTGATTCAAGAACAGTTGACGTTCATGTCAAGAGACTTCGTGAAAAGCTTGAGGGCGTTTCCGAAAAATGGGAACTTAAAACTGTCTGGAGTGTCGGTTACAAATTCGAGACAAAGGATTGACAGGGGATAACCGATGTCAACAAAGAGGTCTGAAAGAAAACGCAGAATCAGAAGCCTTTTTTCAAAGTATGTAATATTCTTTGCAGTGGTTGAAATGATCAGTCTTACGGTATTCGGCGGCGTGCTCGGGTATTTTCTTGTAGGATCGTGGGAAGATGATCAGAAAACAAGACTGTATGAGTACTCTGCAAATATTGCAGATTCGTACGAAATGCTTCTGAACTCTGAAAATAGTAATGACAAGGATTCGTATTCCGGTCTTTGTTATTCATTGACAAGTGTGTCTGCAGCCGCAAGGGCAGATATTTACATTGTCGATACCCGTGGAAAAGTTATTTTCTGTCGTCATATGGCTGACATTGACGGAAATACTGTCAGGTCGGCAGATGAAACAAATTGTGAACACTCAGGTCTTAAGGTGCCTGCTGAATTGCTTACAGGTATTGCAGCTGACGGTATGCTTGCAACAAAAGGCAGTCCGGGTAATTATTACGCTGATGATACATTCGTGTCTGCCGCAGCAGTGCGTAATTCCTACACACAGGAAACGACAGCAGTTGTTTTTGCGCTTCAGCGTGAGGATGTAGGTCTTCTGCCGTATATCTCAACATTCCTTCAGATATATGTAATGGCTGCGCTGGTAATGCTTCTTGTAACGGGACTTATCATTTATCTGTCAACATATAATATGACAAAGCCGCTTAAGGATATGTCAGAAGCTACAAAGCAGTATGCAAAGGGTAATTTTTCATACAGAATAAAGCAGAACAGCAGGAATTCAGTTCGTGAATACGATGAGCTTTCGGCTGCGATGAATTCAATGGCAGCCAGTCTTGAGCAGTTTGAAAACTCAAGAGCAAGTCTTATTGCAAATGTTTCCCATGAACTGAAGACACCGATGACAACAATCAGCGGATTCATCGACGGAATTCTTGACGGTACAATCAGTGAGAAAGATCGTGTTTATTATCTGAGTATTGTGTCAGATGAAGTAAGACGACTTTCACGGCTTGTTATTTCAATGCTTAATATGTCAAAAATTGATGCGGGCGAATTAAGAATCAATCCGTCCAGATTCAATCTCACTGAACAGATATGGAATATTTTCCTGTCTTTTGAGCAAAGAATAGATAGTAAGGGAATCAATGTCAGAGGCTTTGATTATCTTGCAACTAATTATATCGAAGCAGACCGGGATATGATCAATCAGGTGTTCTACAATCTGATTGACAATGCCGTGAAATTCACAAATGACCATGGCGAGATTCATATCTCCATGGAAAACGATGGAGAATATGTGTCAGTATCCATAAAAAATACGGGAAAAGGTATTTCCGAGGAGGATATTGATCACGTTTTTGAAAGATTTTATAAAGGTGATAAATCAAGAAGTCTTGATACAAAAAGTACAGGTCTTGGTTTGTTTATCGTAAAAAATATCGTAAAACTTCATAACGGCGAAATAAGTGTAAAATCAATTGACGATAAATATACTCAGTTTACCGTAAAACTGAAAATACAGCTTATTGAAGTCTGAATGATTTAATTATATACAATCAGGAGGCATCATAAATGGATGATGAGATTTTCGGCGGCTACGACAACAACGAAGACGAACAGCCGCAGACACAAAGTGATAATAATGAAGCTGAGGTAACAGAGGAAGCTACAGCGCCTGAAATTGAAGAAAATCAGGAAGAATCGGAAACACAGCAGAACGATTCTTATTCACAGCAGAATTATTATCAGCAGCCCTACGGACAGTATCAGGGTAATACAAACGGACAGTATCAGTACAATAACGGTACACAGCCGAATCATTACAGTTATAATCAGTATAACGGTAATCAGTACAATCAGTCCAATCCTTATTCAGCACCTGCTAAGCCTCCTAAGAAGAATAACAGCGGCATGAAGGTATTTATTGCAATTATTGCGGTAATCGTAGTTCTTGCAGTTGCTCTTATGATTGCAATTTTCGCCGGAGGCAGTAAAAACGGAAATATCAATATGCCGGAAGCTCCTACATCATCGTCAGGAAACAGCTCTGACAGAGTTGTCGCAGACAATGTAGATGATCTTACTGTAAGCTCTGCATCACTTGAAGCAGGTGAAGCTGCAGTTGTTGCTGAAATTGCACAGCAATACAATGTCGGTATTCTTATTTATCAGCGCAACTCTCTTTACACAGAAGGCTCAGGCGTTGTTGTAAAGGAAGATAATAACGGCAAGTACACCTATATCATCACTTGTGCTCATGTTGTAAACTATGACGGAGTTGCTGTTTCAGTTCTTATGGCTGATGGTACAGAGTACTCAGCAGACGTTGTAGGACTTGATACAAGAACAGATATTGCTGTTGTAAGAATTGAAGCAACAGGTCTTGTAAAGGGTGAATTTGCAGATTCTGATGAGCTTGTAGTCGGTCAGACAGTTTATGCAGTCGGCAATCCCGGCGGTTCGGAATTCTTCGGTTCTGTTACAAACGGTATAATCTCTGCCATCGGCAGACCTGTCAGCTCAAGCACAGGCTATGAGATGGAATGTCTTCAGCATACATCTGCTATCAACCCCGGTAACTCAGGCGGTGCACTTGTAAACGGAGAAGGTAAGATTATCGGTATCAACTCCATGAAAATTGCTTCTACAGAGTATGAAGGCATGGGTTTTGCAGTACCTTCAGATGTTGTAGTTGAGGTATTCAATTCAATTATTGAAAATGGTTATGTAGCAGGCAGAGCAAAGCTTGGTATTTCTTACTCAACACCTTCAAATTACAGCCAGAATTACGCAATGTATGTACAGATGAAGGGACTTCCCTCAGGTACAATCGTAATTGCAGCCATCGGATCTGACAGTGACCTTGCAACAAAGGATGTAAAAGTAGGAGACATGATTACTAAGGTCAACGGTAAGCCCATGAGTAATACAGGTATGCTTGCTGATATGATTGACGATATGTCAGTGGGTGACAATATGACTCTTACAATCGTCAGAGTAAATACTGACGACTGGTCTCAGACCGAATTCAATGTGACAGTTTCACTTGTTGAAGACAGAGGCGAAGCAGCACAATCAACAACACCGAGTGAAAATTCACAGAATCCTTATGGTGACAGCTACGAAGACTGGTACGAATATTTTAAGGATTATTACGGATATTAAAAAATTAAGGGACGGTATCACTACCGTCCCTGTTTTTTTACTTTTCTACTTTGAAAGTATACAACGCACCTTCTGTGATATCTGTCATATCAGCACCTGTCTGAGCGTATTCTCCGTTGATGTAGAATGCCCAGTATGTGCCTGTTACTTCGTAATCAGCAGTAACACCGTTGATTTTCTTGATGTAAAGACCGTACGGACCGTTTTCACCTTCGATGATGCCATGCTCAAGCAGTGCTTCACCTACAGTTGTCTTGTCTGTTTTTACGATAACGTTATCGCTTGTGCCGTCTTCGTAAAAAACGCTGAGGTAAAATGATTTTTCACCTTGTCCGATTTCAGAAAGCACTTCAGCTTCGACAGTGTCAGCAGCTGTTGTAATTTCGTCATCTGTTGTGACGGGTGTTGTTTTGTCACCGCATGCAGTTGTAAACAGTGCAATAGCCGCAATAAGCACAATACAAAGAATCAGTGACAATTTGTTTTTTGAATTTGTCATTGTCATTATTTTGTATTCTCCTTTGATTTTTTTCCCTTGATTCATCCGGCACTCGCAGATTTTTTTGTAAGGGTTTTATCGGCAAGTATTCCGGCTTGATACGTTTATCAGCCGTCTTCTCAGGTTTCCCCAATGACTTTTTCCGTAATTGCGGCTTACAGTAAGGCTGATAAAATTTTATGTATCTGACGGCGGCGTGCCCGCACAGGTTTTTCACCTGTTTCCATAACCGATAAAAGGATTATACTACTGCATGACAATAAATTCAATATATTATTTTACAAATCTGATGTTGATAAGCTCAAAGCCGTGAAGAGTAAGCTTGTTATCTGCTTTATCACTGAGCTTTTCTTCCATGATGTTTACAACTTCAGCCATCTTGTAGCCGTCCATTGCAATTTCTGCAGTCTGCTCACAATCAGAACAGTTGTAGAATCTTGCAATGATACCGTTGCCATCTTCAGGTACCTTGATTGTTTCAAGAATTACTGCTTCGTTTGTTGTGCTGTATGCAGAAGTAGCTTCTTCCTTTGCAGTACCCTTTGTAACGATGATGGGATTGTTTACAAGGTAAGCCTTCTTGTAAGTTTCTGTGCCGAGCTTTCCTGCATGGGGAGCAAGTGCCCAGTGGATTTCATGGTGTCCCTGGTCAACGATCTTGCCGGGGCCGCCCTTGGGTGAACGGATAAGGTTCAGGTCGATTACACCGTGCTTGCAGCGGTAACCGTACTTACAGTCGTTGATGAATGAAATACCTGCGTTATCATCAGACATGTCAACGAATTTCTGACCTGAAACCTCGAACTGAGCAAGCTCAACAGAGTTGTTTTCAGTAGTCTTTCTTGCAAGATGACCGAACTGAATATTGAAGTTTGCTTCGTCAGTTGCAACGTTTACAGGGACAGCCATACGGAGCATTGAGCTTGTGTTCTGCATATCAACGTCCATATCACAGTAAAGTGTGCTGTCACCGTCAAGAAGGTAATAAACCTGACTGATAACAGTATCCTTGACCTTGAACTTACATTCAGCAGTAACCTTTGCACCGTCTTTGTCTGTTTCGAATGCGATACATTCAGCATCCTTCTTTGTGTTGATGTATTCAGCACGGCAGTTTGTCATATCCCAGCAGTCGCCGTAATCGTCATAGATTGAGACGAGACCTGCCTTTGTGCCTTCAGTGATGAATTCACGGTTGAGTGTCTTGTCAAACAGTGAGCAGACACAGCCGTCTCTGAATGTAACCTTGACCTTATCGTTTTCGATAGTGTTGTATGTACATTCGTTGCTGAATTCAGTGATCTTGTTGTCGTTATTGAGCTTTACGCTGCCCATAGCGGGAACATTTACTGCGTACCACTCATCATCGCACTTGATTTTTGTATCGTATGCGAATGCATTGAGGTTGACAGCAGTGTTACCGTTTGTCATCTGAGAAATAAGATTCTCAGTGCTGTTTACAAGATTATTATAGATAAGCTCGTATCTGGGTACACATTCGTCGTAAACTCTGTTGATTGATGAGCCGGGAAGAATATCGTGGAACTGATAAAGAAGAACTTCCTTCCACATTTCTTCAAGTTCAGCGTGTGAAATGGGAAGTGCAATACCCTTTTCCTGAGCCTTTGCAGCAACAGCTTCGTAGTTTCTCAGCGCATATTCACATTTTCTGTTGAATTTCTTTGTTGCACTTCTTGTGGTGTATGTACCCTGATGTCTTTCAAGGTAAAGCTCACCTGCGTAAGTGGGGTAGGGAGTTACGCCGTCATCGAAATCTTTCCAGAAGTCCATTGTGCAGCACATTTTTACCTTGGGCATGCTTCTGAGATCTTCATATCTGATAGCTCTTTCGATATGCTCATAACCGGGGCCTGCGCCACCGTCACCGATACCGTAAAGCATCATTGACTTGTTTGAAATAGGTCTTTCAACATATCTCTTTTCACCCTTCTTCATGTGGTCTGCACGACAGGGTGAGTTGTATGTGTTTTCGGGAAGCATATGTGCGAGAACCTTTGAGCCGTCAAGACCCTGCCAGTAGAATGAATGGTAGGGGAAATTATTGTAGATGCTCCAGCTCATTTTCTGAGTAAGGAAATAGGGAACATCAGCAAGCTTCATGACCTGAGGGATACAAGCTGAATAACCGAAGCTGTCGGGTACCCAGAAAATCTTCATGTCCATGCCGAATTCGTCACGGTAGAATTTCTTGCCGTAGAAGAACTGTCTTACAAGACTTTCTGCACCGATAAGGTTTGAGTCGGGTTCAACCCATGTTGCACCCTGAACATCCCACTTGCCTTCTTTTGCAAGCTCCTTGACCTTAGTGTAGATCCTGGGATATCTGTCCTTGACCCATGAATAAAGCTGAGCCTGAGAAGCACCGAAAACGTAACCGGGATAGCGTTCGATGTTCTTTATCTGAGTTGAGAATGTTCTGCCGCCCTTACGGTAGCTTTCACGGATGGGCCACAGCCATGCAAGGTCAAGATGTGCATGACCTACAGCATAATATGTAAAGTCTTCTTCTGATTTTTCTGCAAGAAGATGAGCAATCTTAGCTTTCTTTTCAGCAGCATCATCGTCAGTGAGGTATTCACAGGCAATTTCAAGAAGCTCAGCTTTGATCTGCTTGTTGAATTCCTCGTCCTCGCCGTCGTCAAGAACGGTAAGAAGAACCTGAACGTCGTAAGCAAGGTCACGGATGTTCTTGTTGTGCTTTGCAACATGAAGCTCAACGAGTCTGCCGTCATTCTGAAGATTGCCGAAAAGGTCGTTTGCCGCACAGTCGATCCAGAGATCAATATTATCACCGTCAACAATACAGTCGTAAAGAGGAATAATTCTCTTTACGGGACCGCCCAGTGCATTATCAAAACCGGAAGCTTTACATGTGATAGCCTGAACTTCATTTCCGTTTCTGTCGTAAACAAGACCTTCACCGCCGTTATTTACGATGAATGTGTCAGCGCCTTCGGGGATTTTTCCTGTGATGTGGAACCATGCACAGTCAAAAACATTGACACCCCATTTGTCGCCTACATCAAGCTTTACTTTTCTTCCCATAAATCTGTCTGCAAAGCTCAGAGGCTCTTCACTCAGATATGCCATGCAATCAAGGTCACCCATGTAAGAGTAACTTAATCCGAAAAGCAGATCTGAGAAATTCTGAAGTTTTTCTCTTTCGGGACAACAGAATTCCGTTTTCTTTTTAGCCATAAAAATTCTCCTGACTTCATTTTATTGTTACATCAGCGGATTCAACACGGATAACCTTTCTCAGATTCTCAACAGAAAGCTCAATCTGAAATCCGATTTTTCCTCCGCTGCAAAAAATTGCATCGAAACTGTCTGCGGTGTTGTGTATGAATGTTCTGAAAGCCTTTTTCATGCCGATGGGGGAGCATCCGCCGTGAACATAGCCTGTCAGCGGAAGCAGATCCTTCGCCTTCAGCATTTCAATATTTTTTTCACCTGCCGCCGAAGCCGCCTTTTTAAGGTCAAGCTCGCAGTTGACGGGAATCATGAAAACATAATGCGTACCGCTTTTGCCCGTTGTGACAAGTGTCTTGAAAACCTTGTCGGGGTCTTCACCGAGTACAGAGGCGACCTCTGTGCCGCTTATTGCGCCCGTATCTGCATAAAAATGCTCCTTGTAGGGTATCTTCATGCTGTCAAGCTTGCGCATTGCATTGGTTTTTGTTTTGTCTGCCATATTAATCACCGCTTATATGTTGTAATGATATACTACCATATATTGACAGTCTTTTCAATAAAAAATTGAATGGTTAAATGCACAATATTCAATTGACATTGTTGGTGAATGTTGATATAATTAATTTATATAATTAAAAGGGACAGTTGATATGAAAAGGCTTGTTGCATTGATTACAGCATTGATATTGTGTCTTGTGATGCTGCCTTCATGCACTGTGGGCGGCAACCGAAGCGTTATCACAATCAATGAGGATACAAAGCTTGATACTGAGCTGTTTACCTATTTCCTCAATGAAGCTTATTACGGCAGCAGGGAAATGAGTGACAGTGAGTGTATCGAATATGCAACATCCGAATGTCTTAAGTATGCAGCTGTGAATACACAGTTTGCAAAAACAGGCAGGACACTGACACTTGATGAAAAAGCCGATATATCGACTGAAGTGAACGCACTCTGGCGTTATTACGGTGACTATCTTGAAGAAATCGGTGTTTCAAAGGACACTTATTTCAAGATAAAGCAGTACGAGGTATGCAAGGAAAATCTCAGATTTTCTCTTTACGACACAAACGGCACAACTCCTATAAACGAGGATTATATAAAGCAGTATTTTGCGTCGGGCTACGTGGGAATCAAGTATTTCTATCAGGAAATCTATGATGTTATTCCCGACAGTCAGCTTGAAAAAATGTCAGCTGATGAAAAGACTGCTTATGCTGCAAAAAAGCAGGCTGCACGTGATCGTTACAATCAGATAAGCTCAATTGCAAACTATGTAAACAGCGGTGTTTACAATATGGACGAGGCTTTCATGGCTGTCACGGGGCAGGTTTCAGCAGATATCAGTGTATCTGCGACAGTTGTAGGCAGAAATGACACTGCGTTTTCTCCGGAATTCATCGAAGCTGTTTTCAGACAGTCTGTGGGCAGTGCATTCATTATAACAAATCCGGATAACAGTTATATCTATTTCATTGAGAGAGTCGACCTTCTCAGTGATGAATACAATTTCTATTCTCAGTACAGAGATAAATGTCTTACGGAGGTTTCCGAAAGCTATTTTATAAATGAAATAAATTCATGGGTTCAGTCCTACAGTGCGGTACGCCATCTTTCAGTAGCAGAAAGATGCCTGAAAAAGGTCAGGAGTGTGGACCGCAGTAAATATACAGGTACTGATGACTATGTGTTTAACAGTTTTCAGGTAGGGTGATACAGTGAAAAAACAGGTTCTCGCATTCGATTTCGGTGCTTCGGGCGGCAGAGCGATTCTCGGCTCCTTTGACGGTGAAAAAATTACGCTTGAGGAAGTACACAGATTCAGCAATGACCCCGTTAAGGTCGGAAATACGTTTTACTGGGATGTTCTCAGACTTTTCCATGAAATAAAACAGGGTATTCTCAAGGCAAAGCTCAGAGGCAGCTTTGACAGTATCGGTATTGATACATGGGGTGTTGACTTCGGTCTTATTGATGAAAAAGGTTATCTTCTTGAAAACCCTGTTCATTATCGTGATGACAGAAATATCGGTATGATTGAGGAAGCTGAAAAGTACATGTCAAAGGATGAGATGTACGACCGTACGGGAATTCAGTTTATGGATTTCAATACAGTTTTCCAGCTTCTCTCATTAAGGAAAAACAGACCTGAATTACTTGACAGAGCAGACAAGCTTCTTTTTATGCCCGACTTATTAAACTACTTCCTCACAGGCGCAAAAGTAAGCGAATATTCAATAGCCACCACTTCACAGCTTATCGATATAAACACAAGAAGCTGGAGCAAAACAGTCACCGAAAAGCTGTCTCTCC
>JAFYUD010000209.1 GCA_017549665.1 Clostridia bacterium
CAGTTCTGAACGCACCTGATCAATGTTTTCAATATCCTTCTTATATGTAAGCTGATGCTCAAGACTTGCCCAGAAATCCATTGCAATTGTACGCAGCTGTATTTCTGCTCTCATAAATTTTTTCTGCTGAGCGAGGAAAATCGGCACTTCGACTATAAGATGCAGACTTCTGTAGCCTCCGTCCTTCGGATTTTTTATATAATCCTTCTTTTCGATAAGCTTTATATCGTCCTGACTGAGAAAGGACTCGGCAATCATGTAAACATCATCAATAAACGGACATACAACACGTATACCTGCAACGTCATTGAGATGCTTTTCAATATTTTCAACAGTTACAGCAAGTCCTTTTCTTTCAAGCTTTTCCTGTGTGCTTTCAACTGATTTGAGTCTTGTTTTTACAGATGCAATGGGATTTCTGTCGTGCTGAAGAGAAAATTCTTCATTGAGTACATTGAACTTTGTTTCAATTTCCATTGCCGCACAGCTGAAATAAGCCATGAGAGTCCTGTATTCAATTGACTGTGTATCAAGTCTGGCTGATGATACACCTGTATTGAGTATTTTTTCCATTTCTATCACCGCAGGATATTATACTTCATACTGCATTATGTGTCAACCACAACAAATAACCGTCAAAATAATGAATTTATTTATCAAAAGTATTTACAAACTGATGTTAATGCAGTATAATAACTGCGTAATTTGATCCGAAAGGAAATGATTGAATTGGCTAAACCTCTTAAAGAAAATCTCGAAGGTATTTATTCCTTAATGCTCACTCCTTACAACGAGGACAGAACAATTGACTGGAATACATACGAAGAATACTGCGAATTTCAGGTAGCTCAGGGTGTTGACCATCTTTTCGCTGTATGCGGAAGCTCCGAAATGAAAGAGCTTACTCTTGAAGAAAGAATCAAGCTTGCTACTCTCACTGCAAAGCACAAGGGTGATACAACAATCGTTGCGACAGCAAACGTTGAGCCTTCATGGTTTGCTCAGGTAGAAGAAGTCAAGAGAATGTCTCAGACAGGTGTTGACGGTATTGTCTTCATCACAAAGGGATTCGGTAAAAACCCCGACAGACTTATTTCTTACATCGGTGAGCTTATGACTCACACAGACCTCCCCGTATTCATGTACGAATTCCCCGGTGACCAGCCTCACCTTATCACAGGTGATACATACGGCAAGCTTGCTGCAATGGGCATTCAGGGCATCAAGGATACAACATCAACAATCGAAGGCATCTGCGACAAGATCGAAAAGAAGGGCGATTCCTGTATCATTCAGGCAAACATGCCTTTCCTCTTTGATTCATACAAGGCAGGCGCAAGAGGTGTTATGGCTACACCCACAGCTTGCGGCGGTGCATTCTTCCAGAGATTCCACGAAGCATTCATGAGTGGTGATATGGATCTTGCTCAGCAGCGTTACAATGAGATCATTCTTCTTGACAACGCTATCGATTCAGGCTTCAACAACTCTGCAAAATATCTTGTTCAGCTTCAGGGCGTCAAGAATTTCAGACCCATCAACAGATGTGCAAACGACCTTTCACCCTCAAGACTCCGTTCACTGGAATCATTCCACGACTGGTGCGTTGCAAACGGTCTCATGAAATAAAAACGAAACAAAAAAGTCCTCTCACGAGGACTTTTTTTGATGCATAAAAAGGAAGGTTCTATGCATTATATGTCATGATAAATTCAGCTCTGCCACAAATTCCTCCAAAGGCTTACCCTCAACATAAACAGCTATGGGGACAACTTCACCCTTGTAAACGTATGCTTCAAGATATGCATCCGTGAATGATGTTTCTTTCCATCCGTCAAGGCCTGATTTTACATACCAGTCGTCATCATACATTGTCAGCATTTTCAGCTTTCCTTCAAAAATATCAGTCCTGATACTGCTGACAGGGAAATAAAAGCTGTCACCTTTGCTTTCAACAAAATTCGCACATGAAGGTCTTCCCTTACTCCGTGTCATCACTGCAAATCCCTCAGAATCGTTTTCAACGATTGCATATCTGACTCCCCACACGGAATTATTTGCAACAGAAAACCTTACATCATATTCCGTACACACAATCTGCTCAAGACGGAATCTGAATACTTCTCCTTTGTCCGAAGTATAATTCTCCGTAATATCATCATAGGTTATCATCAGAACGGGCAGAAGAATCTGAAAAATCATTACAGCAATAAGTATTGCCGTCTTACTTCTGTTTTTCATTTTCAGCACCCTCCCCTTCAGGAATTTTCATTTTCCTTGCAAGCAGGAAATTAACAAGAAAGAGTACAAGTCCGAATGCAAGAAGCATGACTCCTGTTGCAAGAAAATCAATATCAATAAGCTTATAAATCAGATGAGCGACAATCACAGATGCACATATAAGACCTGAATTGAGAAGGAAGAATTTTCCTGAAATCACACCGTCAATCAGCTGACAAACAACGACACTCAAAGATGTTAAAATCACAAGCACATATATAAAACCGTTTTTGTTGCCATATATTGAAGAGCCAATCAGCTGCAGTACGACATTGATTATACTGAATATAATGCAGACAAGCTTTAGTCTGTTTGTTTTAAGAATTCTGAATCCTGTTGCCAGACCTGCCGCAATCGCACCTATGACAAACACGAGCAATACAACAGTCATATAAACAGGAGGCCGACCTGACACAACATCCGAATCACAAAAATATACCGCAGAAACAGATGCCGCTCCAAGCCCTGAAATTCCGAACGGCGCAAAAGGCAACGACCAATTATTGTTTTTATCGCAAAGATAAATACTTATAAAATATGCAGTAAGCGCACACAGAACAACATTGAATTCATCCCGGAACGCAGGCACATTGAACATCAATATAAAAGCACCTGCAATAACAGAAATCCATACAGTATAAAGATGCCTGGGATCTTCTTTTCTTCTGATATTTTTTATTACATATCCGAGGCCTGCAGCAAAAAGCACGAAGCTGATAATTACGGGAACAATACCATATCCGATTTCAGCCATATAGAAATTAAATGTGATTATTCCGCCGTAATAAACTATAAGCGGAGATGCAACATCCATAAAATAAATTACGGGCAGATACATAAGAAGATCAACAAGCAGGCAATTTATAAATCCGGCTTCAATTTCAAACACTGTATTCACAAGTGCAACTGTTGCTGTGACACCTGCACACCACAGAATTGATGCACCCTCTCTCCATGCAACTGATTCTCTGCGTTTAAGATATGTATATAATGCTGCGCCCTGACCTGTCAGCATAGGAATAAATGCAAGTATGCCTTTGAGCGCATCGGGCATTTCAGACCACCATGTGACAAAAATAAATATAAGTCCCACACCTGTAAGAACAGAAGCCATAACGGAAAAGACAATCGTAAGAATTTTCTTTCTGCTTCTGAGATTATCCTCAGCAGTGGCAAATCTTTTTTCACCGTAAATCAGATCTTCAACAGGAACCTCAAGCACATCTGAGATTTTACACAGCATATCAATATCAGGCTGAGTCCTGTCATTTTCCCAGCCGGAAACGGTCTGTCTTGAAACAAACAGCTTTTCAGCAAGCTGATCCTGAGTCATATTTTTCACCACTCTGAACCTTTTAAGATTCTTAGCAACCTTTGACATTGCTTTCACCTCCGTCTGATTATATATAATCACATTTCAGAAAAAAAGTCACGCATTTTATCAAAAATTTATACGCAACAATTTGTTGCACCACGCAGCTGCGTGGTTTTAAGCAAAAAAAGTTCCCCGTAAAGGAGAACTTTTTTATTTATCAGAATTTATCTTTTAAATTAACAATTTACAATTTACAATTTACAATTATCGGAACACCTTCGGTGTTGAATTTTAATTGTACATTGTTCACTGTACATTGTACATTAAAATTATTGTTTACGCTTCTTTCTCTGCCTTGAGCTTTGCAGCATTTGCTTCACGCTTTTCTGTAAGCTCAGCCTGAAGCTGCTCGAGCTTTTTCTTATTGAGAGGATAAAGAAGGAAGAGAATAAAGATTATGAAATAACCTATTGCCATAACTCTTGTAACCATCTTATACATACGGTCGCCTACGCCGGGGATATAACCTACGCTTGTTGTTTCAGGGTCGTACTTTGCGTATCTGTAAAGAAGCTGAAGTCCGCCTGAGTCTGCGATAGTCTGACCGACCTTACGTGCAAATGTATAAACTGCGTAGATTGCGCTTTCGTTTTTGATTCCGGTAACGTTTTCCTGATAGTCAATAACGTCGGTAACAACTGCCCAGTTAAGGATTGAAACGAATGAATATCCTGCACCTACGCCGAAATTAAGAAGAAGATAGGGCCAGGGATTTGCCTGAAGTGTCTCGTTGGGACCGATAAAGCACATCACAAGGCTTGAGAGCGTTGCAAGAACAAGACCTGACGTGCAAAGCTCCTTCTTACCGAATTTTGCCGCAAGCTTGGGACAGAAGAGGATAAGAATAACCATGGGTGCGTACGTTGAAATCGTAAGCCAGATAGAAAGGTTTGAATTGCCGAAATAGTTTTTTGTAAGGTACTGGTTGAATGAGCCGAACTGAAGAAGTCCGCTGATAACGAGACCTGCAAGAGTAACCGTAAGGAAGGGACGGCTCTTGAAAAGTGTACCGTATGTAAGCTTGAGATTGACCTTTTTCTTTTCGGGAGAGTAAAGGACTCTCTCCTTTGTTGTCTTGTAGCAAGTCATGTATGCTGCAATTGAAAGTGCTGAAAGCACGCACACTGCAACGAATGTCTTTTCGGGATTGAGCTTTGTGCCGTCGTCATAAATAAGTGACTGAGCAACGAGTGTAACAGCTGCACCGCCTACGCCTGCGCCGATTGAACGCATTGTGGAAAGAAGTGTTCTGCCGTTGGGGTCGTCCGTAATTGCAGATGCAAGTGAGCCGTAAGGAATATTGATTGCAGTATAAAGCATACCGTAAACACAGTACGTAATATATGCAAAAGCAAGAAGCATCGCATAGGATGAGATATAATTCTGCACATTAAGGAAGCAGAGGGCTGTTGAAAGTCCCAACGGTATTGAAACCGACATCAGATAAGGACGGAATTTACCGTTCTTCGTAGGTCTTCTGGTGTCAACGATAATACCCCATAACGGGTCGTTGATCGCATCCCACAGTCTGATTACAAGGAACAGTACTGTAAGATCTGTACTGATTTTGGTTGCATCAGCACCGTGACCGGGAAGAAGACAGTCAGTGTAGAAAACTTTAAGGTATGTTGAGACAAATGTCAGA
Source organism: Clostridia bacterium (assembly GCA_017549665.1). The sequence continues at coordinate 5,301 of JAFYUD010000209.1, forward strand.
ACAAAAAGGTTACCCATATCACCGAACAGATATCCCACAGCTTCACCGATGGAAATTGCATTGGGATGTCTGGGTGGCTGAGGTACCGCAGCTTTTGCTTTTGCCATTTTTATTTCCTCCGTTTTAATTCGTTACAAGTATTTTACAGCAAAGAGAACTTAATGTCAATGAAATACTTGATAAATGAAATAAATTTTGATAAAATCAGTTTATAACACAAGATAAAAAGGAGCCTGTAATATGTCCGATATGCCCATATTTGCCATTATGTATGACTTCGACCGAACACTCAGTCCCCGTGATATGCAGGAGTATCAGTTTATACCCAGCCTGGGCATGACTGCGCCCGAATTCTGGAGTGAAGCTAACGCATTCGGTGACAAGAATGAAATGGATAAAATCCTTTCATATATGTACACTATGATAAAAAAATCTGCCGAGCAGGGCACTCCTCTTACAAGAAAAAGAGTTGTTGACTGCGGCAAGACAATTGAATTTTTCCCCGGTGTAACAGACTGGTTTGACAGAATGAACCGTTTTGGTATCGAAAATGGTGTGATTGTTGAGCATTACGTGCTGTCATCAGGTCTCGTTGAAATCATTGAAGGCTCAGAAATCGGCAGGCATTTTAAGAAAATCTATGCAAGTGAATTTCTTTATGACGAAAATGACGTGGCTGTTTTCCCGAAATCGGCAGTAAACTACACATCAAAAACACAGTTTGTTTACAGAATAAACAAGGGCGTGCTTGATGTTGCAAACGACCGTGACCTTAACAAATCAACACCCGACAACGACCGACGTGTCAGATTTCAGAATATGCTTTACATCGGCGACGGACTTTCAGACGTACCCTGTATGAAAATGGTAAAGGCTTACGGCGGCTCGTCAATCGCAGTGTACAAGGATGATTCAAACCGTGTGCTTGTTGAGGACCTGCTCGGTCACGGCAGAGTTGACTTCATGTTTGCGGCCGATTACAGAGAAAACACAAATCTTGATATAACCGTAAAAAATCTTATAAAAAAGGCTGCCATTGAAGACAGCCTCATAGCAGAGCACAACAATCAGCTTGCCGATGCTACTGCAAAACAGTGTTCTATTTTTTATTAATTTATCATTTCAGCAAATTCATCTTCGCTTATAACCTTAATACCAAGCTCATTTGCTTTACGGAGCTTACTGCCTGCGTCTTCACCTGCAAGGACGCAGGTTGTTTTTTTTGAAACAGAGGACGCAGTCTTGCCGCCGAATTCCTCAATAATCGAACTCGCTTCATTTCGTGTGAATTTCGACAGTGCGCCCGTCAGCACGAATGTCATGCCTTCAAAACGCTTATCCTTGACCTCACGAAGAGATTTCATATTAACTCCAAGCTCTTTAAGCTTTGCGATAATATCGTGAGTGCCCTCTCTCTGCATGAATTCGTAAACGCTTTCAGCCATTATTGAGCCGAAGCCGTCAATCGAAGAAATCTCTTCGACGGAAGCTGCCATAATTGAATCCATATCACCGAATTTATCAGAAAGAAGCTTTGCCGCTTTCTGACCGATATGACGGATACCAAGGGCAAAAACTAGCTTATAAAGGTCGTTTTCCTTTGATTTTTCAGCGGCGGCAATAAGATTATCAGCCGACTTTTCACCCATACGGTCGATTTCAGCTATAGCATCTCTGTTGAGCGTAAAAATATCGGGAGTTGTTCTGACAAGTCCCTTTTCAACAAATGTTTCAAGCACTGCCTCACCCATTCCCTCAATATCCATAGCATCTCGGGAGCAGAAATGAATCAGATTTCTCAGAAGCTGTGCGGGACATTCGGGATTTATACATCTGACAGCCGCTTCACCCTCTTCACGGACAGTTGCACTGCCGCATGAAGGACAGATGTCGGGAATTTTGTAGACATCATTTTCCTCGTTATGACTGACAACTCTGACAACCTCAGGAATAATATCCCCTGCCTTGCTGAGAATACATACATCACCGATGCGAAGACCTTTTTCATTGATAAAATCTTCATTATGAAGTGTTGCACGGCTGACGGATGTTCCTGCAAGAAGAACAGGCTCAAAAATACCCGTAGGAGTAAGCACACCTGTTCTGCCCACGTTTATTTCGATATCAATAAGCTTCGTTTCCTTTTCTTCGGGAGGATACTTGAAGGCAACTGCCCAACGGGGGAATTTTGCCGTACTTCCGAGCATTTCACGGTGAGAGAAATCATCAACCTTGATAACGGCACCGTCAATATCAAATGCAAGTGTATCACGGACAGAGCCGATTCTCTTTATTTCTTCAATTGCTTCTTCGATTGTGTTGCATAACGTATAGAACGGAACTGTTCTGAAGCCAAGCTCCGTAAGATAGTCAAGAGACTGCTTGTGAGAGGTCATTTCTTCACCGTCAAGACGCTGAATATTGAAACAGAAAATGTCAAGCTTGCGCTGTGAAGTGACCTTGGGATCCTTCTGACGAAGTGAGCCTGCAGCAGCATTACGGGGATTCTTAAAAGGCTTCTCACCGTTTGCATCCTGTTTTTCCACAAGAGATGCAAAAACCTCACGGGGCATATATACTTCTCCCCTGACTTCAACAAGGGGCAGATTTTTCTGTAATTTAAGAGGAATTGAACGGACAGTACGAAGATTTGCAGTTACATTCTCACCCACATCACCGTCACCACGTGTTGAGCCGATTGTCAGCACACCGTCACGGTATTCAAGTGAAACAGAAAGTCCGTCAATTTTGGGTTCAACAACATATTTCGCATCGGGACATACATCCTTCACACGACGGTCAAAATCCGTGATTTCATCAAAAGAAAATGCATCCTGAAGACTTTCCATACGCACTTCATGTGTTACACTTTCAAACTGACCTTCCGCACTGCCGCCGACTCTGTGAGTAGGTGAATCAGCTGTCAGAAGCTGGGGATAAAGCATCTCAATCCCTGAAAGCTCACGCATAAGCATATCGTATTCATAGTCGGAAATCTCATTTGTATTTTCGACATAATACTTGTGAATATGGTAGTTGAGTGTATCACGCAATTCTTTTGCTCTCGCTGCCGCTTTTTCAAAATCCATTATTGTACCCTCCGATTGAATCTTATCATATTATACCACTTTATTGCAGATTTTTCAACATCAATCATATTCAATCAGATTCTCCCACAGTCCGTCACTACCGTCAGAATATATTTCAGGCACCTCACCCACAATTACCGTTTCCGCAGCAATAATGCTGTTTTCTGTTTCCGTTGTTATATTTCCGCTTTGCATAATTATATATATTTTTGTCTTTATCTTAAGAATTATCTGATGCCGTGTCTGATTTATTCCTGCCGTCTCAAATTCATTGATAACCTCTGTCTGCGAAGAGCCTGAAAGAGTTATGCCGATATTGACCGACGGGCCTCTGCCTGCAAGCAGATCAATACCCGTCAGTGAGCCTATCGGAATTGAAATTATTTTTTCAGACAAAGCAGAAAAATAATCAGTGATACGGCTTCGTATCTGAGCGCAGACAGTATTGAGCTTTACGCTGTTTACTGCCACTGCATTGATTTTCCCGTCCTGACCGTATGTAAAGCTCACAAGACTGTCATAGCTGATTTTTTCATCACTGAGCACCTGCCAGACGGCATCATTGATAGCCTGAGTTGCTATATTTTTTGCTCTCGACTCGGCAATCGCAGCCAGCACAGGTCTTATCTTCACTTCAAGAAGAATGACAGAGCCTGCTGACAGAAAAACTGCCGTCACAAGCAATGCGACTGCCTGTTGACGTCGTTTACGTTTACGGGATTCAAACATAATATCACCCCGTTATATTATATTCAGAATACGAACAAGCAGTTAAAATATTTCTTGACATTTTTATTAAATGTATTACTATATAATAGAAAGAAATAAACGGAGGTAATATTATGAATACCGTTAAATTCGATAAGAAAAATACTTTTATGGTTGCTCACAGAGGTCTGAGCGGCATTGAAAAAGAGAACACAAATGCGGCTTTCGTTGCTGCAGGCAACAGAAGCTACTACGGAATTGAAACTGATGTGCATAAGACACTTGACGGCAGATATGTTGTTTTTCATGATGACACAACAGGCAGAGTTGCCATTGATGACATGGAGGTCGAAAAGACAACATTTGATTGTCTGAGAAATCTTCTGCTCACTGATATTGACGGCAAAAAAGGCAGAAGCGATATAAGAATTCCTACACTTGAAGAATACATCTCAATCTGCAAGAAATACGAAAAGATTGCAGTACTTGAGCTTAAGAATGCATTCAGTGAAGATGAAATTTACGAAATCGTTGATATCATAAAATCCTTTGATTATCTTGAAAATGTTATTTTTATTTCATTCTGTCTTGAAAATCTCATTTTCCTGAGAAAAAAATATCCCTCTCAGAGTGCACAGTTTCTCATTGATAATTTCAATGATACACTCATTGACACGCTTAAAGAGCATAAGCTTGACCTTGATATTCTGTACAAGGCACTTGATGAAGAAAAGATAAAGCTCCTTCACGAAGCAGGTATAAAAGTCAACTGCTGGACATGTGATGACCCTCAGGCGGCAGAAGACCTTGCCGCATG
>JAFYUD010000210.1 GCA_017549665.1 Clostridia bacterium
GCGGCACTATTGCCGGGTGATGTGCTTGCCCGTTATTTCAGACAGAAGGGTGACAGAGTTTTCTATGTATCAGGCAGCGACTGTCACGGTACACCTATAACTATAAGAGCAAAACAGGAAAACAAAACACCTGAAGAAATCAGCGAATTCTATCATAACGAATTTTGTGATGTATTCAGAAAGCTCGGCTTTTCTTATGATTTATACACCAAAACAACAGATGAAAGGCACAAGGCATTTGTTACAGACTTTCATAAAAAACTGTATGAGAGTAACTATATTGAGGAACGAACCGTAAAACAGGCGTATTGTCCCACTTGTCAGCAGGTGCTTACAGACAGATTGGTTGTCGGAATATGTCCCGTTTGCGGTAAATCTGCAAGAGGTGACCAATGTGACGCCTGCGGTGAAATCTTGGATGCAGATTCACTTATGAATGCAAAATGCTCAGATTGTGAAACACCTGTCGTTTTTAATGAATCAACACAGATTTTTCTTCTTATATCAAAACTCAAAAATGAACTTACTGAGTTTCTGAACGCTCATCCGTATTGGCGTAAAAATGCTGTTGCATTTACAAAGAGATATATTGATGAGGGACTTCGTGACAGAGCTATCACAAGAGATTTGAATTGGGGTATTGATGTTCCCAAAGACGGTTATCGGGATAAGAAAATTTATATATGGGCAGAAAATGTGCTCGGTTATCTTTCTGCAACATCCGTATTATGTGACGAAAACAACCTTGATTTCACGGATGTATTCGGAGAAAACAGCCGACACTATTATGTGCACGGAAAAGATAATATCCCGTTCCATACGATTATTCTGCCGTCACTTTTGCTTGCACACGGTGAGAATCTTCATTTGCCCGATGAAATTATATCAAGCGAATACGTTACTCTTGAAGGCAAGAAAATATCAACAAGTCAGAACCATGCAGTATGGGTAAAGGATATAGCGGATGATTACAACCCTGATGCCATAAGATATTTCTTTATTGCCAATGGTCCCGAAAAAAGAGATGCTGACTTTTCTTTCAGAGAGTTCAAAACACAGAACAATTCAGAACTTGTGGGTGCTTGGGGTAACTTTGTAAATAGAACACTTGCTTTTTCTGTTAAATATCTGAATTCTGAAATTGCAGAAACAACTATTGATGAGAAAATCAGAACAAAAGTGATAGATGCTTTTGATTCGGTCGGAACAAAAATCGAAAAAGGATGTTTCCGTGAATCGGTTGAAGAAATATTTGAACTTATCCGTTTCGGTAATGCCTACTATGATTCAAAGCAGCCTTGGAAAACAAGAACAGATGATGTAGCGGAGTGCAGAAAAACCATTGCTGAGTGTGCATATCTGATCGCAAATATCGCAGTACTGATTTATCCGATTTTACCTTTTTCATCAGAGAAAATAGCTGATTGGCTTAATATTGATTTGACTTGGCAGGAGAAAACAGTAACACTAAAGCAAATCACAAAAGACATTTCCATCCTGTTCCAAAGAATAGAATAATATGTTTAGAGTTATTTTGTAGGTTAGATGTAAATTAACAACACCGCCAAGAGCAACTATTTTGTTTCTCTTGGCGGTTATTTTTATGAGATGGTAATGTTGGCTTTGGCTACTGTTACGTCCTAAATTTACAATTATAATATTTTACTTGAATTGATAATAATTAGCTCTGCAAAGCAATTCGACATCAGTTGCAAGCTGTTCCGCATTTATCAACAAGTAATTTTTTGCCATATAAACCACTCCTTTCAAACGCAATATACCACATTTTCAGGAAGAAATCAACGGCTTGCCGTTGTATATCATCAATGCGAAGCATTGTATATCACCAACACGCAGTGTTGTATCTCATCAAGCCGCAGAAGTATGCACCTTCGGTGATGATATACGCCTACGGCGATGATATACACGCTAAAGCGTGATGATATACCAAGCCTGTGGCTTGGATAAAAAAAGAAGTAACTTTTGGTAGACAAAAGTTACTTCTTTTTTGGTGACTCAGCGGGGATTCGAACCCCGGACACCCTGCTTAAAAGGCAGGTGCTCTGCCGACTGAGCTACTGAATCACGGTATTCATAAAAACTGACTTAACCTAAGAAACCAATCAGAAGAGTGGTTGCAAGTGTCAGAATTACAAATGCTGCACAACATACTTTTGTTAACTTTTCGAGCTTTGCTTCCATTGTACGGCCCTTATTCTTGCCGAAAAATGTATCAGCACCGCCTGCGATTGCACCTGAAAGTCCCTGCTGCTTGCTTTCCTGAAGAAGAACAAGGATGATAAGTGCAATTGAAATTACAATTAAAACTCCGCCGAGGATATATTCCCAAGGTGTCATTTCAATAACTCCCTTTCAATAAATCTCTTATAAAATCAAACGACCCAAGTGGTCGATTGCCTATATAGATTATCACATCGGGAACTAAAAATCAAGTCTTTTTTGAAATTTTTTTACTTTTTTTATTTTTACCACAAAAGCAGCTTTAAAACATACAAAATATATTCAAAACATAAAAAATAAATAATTTTCTCTTGACGAAAACACAATATAATGTATAATAATATAGAATAAATATACTAAATCTCAGGTATGCAGGACATAAATCCCGTCAAGAGACATTACGTATGGAGGCAGAAATGGCACGTAAAAAAGATTACAGCAATGAAGACATAAAATTGCTCAAAGGTGCGGACAAGGTCCGTCTGAGACCTGCTGTTATTTTCGGCTCAGACAGCATTGAGGGTTGTCAGCACTCTGTTTTTGAAATTATTTCAAACTCTATTGACGAAGCAAGAGAAGGCTACGGCAACAAAATCGTTATAACAAAATTCCTTGACAAGTCCATTGAAGTTCAGGACTTCGGAAGAGGTATGCCCGTTGGCTGGAATGCAAACGAAGAGAGATACAACTGGGAATTGCTTTTCTGTGAAATGTACGCAGGCGGCAAATATGACACAAACAACAACGGTAATTACGAGTTTTCACTGGGTCTTAACGGTCTCGGACTTTGTGCCACACAGTACGCCTCCGAATACATGGATGCAGAAATTCACCGTGAGGGCAAGTGCTACACTCTGCATTTCGAAAAAGGCTATGCTGTCGGTGATATGCAGGAGGAAGCTTATCCCAAGCGTGATACAGGTACAAGAATCCGCTGGAAGCCCGACCTTGATGTTTTCACAGACATCGACATTCCCACATCTTATTTCACAGATGTACTTGAAAGACAGGCTATAGTAAACAACGGTCTCAAATTCGTTTTCAGAAATCAGATTTCAGAATCAAGATTCGAAACAACCGAATTCGTTTACGAAAACGGCATCAAGGACTATGTTGAGAAATTCTGCGGAGAAGATGCATTCACTTCAGTTCAGTCATGGTCAACCGAAAGAAAGGGACGTGACCGTGAGGACAAGGACGATTACAAGGTCAAAATCAACGTTTCCCTTGCATTCTCAAAGAAGAAGCAGCTTAAGGATTTTTACCACAATTCAAGCTGGCTTGAGCACGGCGGTGCCCCCGACAAGGCTGTAAGAAGCGCTTTCGTAGCACAGATTGATGCATATCTCAAGCAGACCGGTAAATATACAAAATCTGACGGCAAAATCACATTCCAGGATGTTGAGGACTGTCTCGTTATCATCATTTCTTCATTCTCAACTCAGACTTCTTACGAAAATCAGACAAAGAAGGCAATTACAAATAAATTCATTCAGCAGGCTATGACTGAATTTCTTCGTCATCAGCTTGAAATTTATTTCATTGAAAACAAGCTTGATGCAGACAGAATTGCAGACCAGGTGCTTATCAATCTCAGAAGCCGTGTAAAGGCAGAGGCTACAAGACTCAATCTTCAGAAGACTCTTGCATCTTCAAACGATATGGCAAACAGAGTTGAAAAGTTTGTTGACTGCAGAAGCAAGGATGTCAGTGAAAGAGAAATCTTCATCGTTGAGGGTGACTCTGCATTGGGCGCATGTAAGCAGGCAAGAGACTCATCATTCCAGGCTATCATGCCCGTAAGAGGTAAAATTCTCAACTGTCTTAAGGCTGATTACAATAAGGTATTCAAGAGTGAAATCATCACTGACCTTATAAAAGTACTCGGCTGCGGTGTTGAAGTAAAGACTAAGGCAAACAAGAATATGTCAAACTTCAGCCTTGAAAATCTGCGCTGGAACAAAGTAATTATCTGTACCGATGCTGACGTTGACGGATTCCAGATCAGAACACTTATTCTTACAATGATTTATTCACTTATGCCCACTCTTATCGAGGCAGGCAAGGTATTTATCGCCGAATCACCCCTTTACGAAATCACTTCAGGCAATCAGACATGGTTTGCTTACAACGAGCAGGAAAAGGCTGAAGCGCTTAAAGAAATCGGTGAAAAGAAATACACAATCCAGCGTTCAAAAGGTCTTGGTGAAAACGAGCCTGACATGATGTGGATGACAACAATGAATCCGAAAACAAGACGACTTGTAAAGATTGAGCCTACTGATGCAGAAAGAACAGCAGAAGTTTTTGACCTGCTTCTCGGTGACAATCTTCAGGGCAGAAAAGATTATATTGCCGAATTCGGCAGCGAATACATTGACCTTGCAGACATAAGCTGACAGGAGTAAAGAAAAATGGCAAGAAAAAAGAAAAACGATACTGAAATAAAGAATGAGGATTTAAACCCCAATGCTCATATTTTAGGCGCAGGTGAAGTCATGCCTCAGATTATCACTGAGACACTTGAGACAAACTATATGCCCTACGCAATGAGCGTTATCCTCTCACGTGCAATTCCGGAAATAGACGGCTTCAAGCCCTCACACCGTAAGCTTCTCTACACAATGCACCTTATGGGACTTCTCAACGGCGCAAAGGTAAAGTCTGCTAATATTGTGGGCAGAACAATGCAGCTCAACCCCCACGGTGACGGTGCTATCTACGAAACAATGGTCCGTCTTACAAGAGGTAATGAAGCACTGCTTCATCCTTACATTGATTCAAAGGGTAACTTCGGTAAGGCATATTCAAAGAACATGGCTTACGCCGCATCACGATACACTGAGGCAAAGCTTGACAAACTGGCTGCAGAGCTTTTCAGGGATATTGACAAGGACACCGTTGATTTTGTCCCCAACTATGACAATTCAATGACTGAGCCTACAC
>JAFYUD010000211.1 GCA_017549665.1 Clostridia bacterium
GGGGCAATACAAAAACAGCTCTTCAGCGTATGGAAAACGGTGCGAAAACAGGTGCAATAAACGGCACTGCAACAGATTTCTCAGTTGCATCGGGTGTTGAATATGAAATCAGCATAGTTGTTGACGGCACAAACATCAAGGGTTATATTGACGGAGTTATGATGTTTGATTACGATGCTGTTTCAGACAGTAATGCCGAGGCTTATCAGGTTGTTTCAACTGACGACAGCGGAGATATTATTATCAAGCTTGTGAATGTTACAGAAAACGACAGAACATTTGCAATTGATATTTTAAATGCAGAAAATATCAGTTCAAAAGCAACTGTTTATCAGGTGGCAGGCGACAGCCTTGCAAACGATAATATCCTCGGTCAGGAAGAAGATTGTAAGATGACTGAATTTGCTGTTGACGGAATTTCTTCACAGTTCAATTATACAGTACCGCAGTATTCAGCAACGGTAATAAGAATTTCAGGATAAAATAAAATCCGGAGAGAATGAAATACTTCTCTCCGGTATTTTTTTATCCAATAACAAATTTTCTCAGTGCCTGTGCGACACCGCCGTCTGCAGCATCACATGACACATATGTACACATTTCTTTTATCATGGGTATTGCATTGCCCATTGCCACGGAAATTCCTGCAGCTTTCAGCATATCCTCGTCATTTGAACTGTCACCCATTGCAATGCAGTGTTCGGCAGGTATTCCGAGATGCTCGGTCATCATTTTCATTCCTGCTGCCTTACCGAAGCCCTTTGTTACAAATTCTGCATAGGCTTCGTGCTGATAGAGAATGTAATTCTTCCCGAATTTTTCACGTTCTTCATCAGTCAGCTGACCACGGACATACATTTTAGAAATTCTGAAATCCTTGTAGACTGTGTCAAATTCATCAGCAGAAGAGAGCAGATGTCTGACATCGGTACGCCTTTCTTCAGGATTTATCCATATCATGTCGTCTTCGCCTTCAAAAGCAACCTCTCTTGAGTCGTCAACAAAATGGCTGCCTATAAACTTCAGCTCCTGCTGACTTATAACAGAGCTGAAAATCTGCTTTCCGTGAAGTCTCAGGTCTGTGCCGATTCCTGCGACAAAACCGTCAATGAGTGATTCATCCTTCAGCACATCGGGAATAAAAGCAAATGATCTGGCTGTATTTATAAATACATAATGTCCCAGCTTTCGTGCTTCTCTTATCGCTTGCGTATTAACTTCGGGGATTCTGCCGCCTGACATGAGAGTGTTGTCAATGTCAAGAAAAACGGCATATTTTTTGTTGTTCATCGGATGAATGTCCTTTGTGTTTTATTCTTTGAATACGGGGTCATCTGTAAGACCTTCTATAACTTTTTCGTAAAGCTTTACGGGGTTATTAATGAAGGACTGCTTCATTGTCTGCGCCTGAAACTGGTCAGTGACAAATACAGAGAGCTTCATCAGCTCATCGTCAGAGCCGTCATTGTCAAGTCCTGAATGAAGAGTGATATCAAGTCTGTAACGCTTGTCGTTGATTTTTGTGATAACAACATCGTTTTCCTTCATTCTTCTTTCATGAACAGCTGTCAGATTTGCAGCTTTTACTGCTTTGTTTCTGATATAAACAGAAAGCTCATCCTCAAGATCGTTGGCAATCTGTATACCTTTTTCACTTACTGAAAGAACGGGGTCCTGTGCTGCACCTGTCTGTTCAACAGCACCTACTTTTATGAGGTCGTCCACAGCCTGTGAAATCTCAAAATAGTTTGCAATCCCGTTGTCATAAAGAGCAGACTGTACAGCAGATCTTGTCAGTTCACCTTTAGTGTTTTCAAGAATATAGCAGATGATAATTTTAATTTTTTCCGTGCTTCTGATCCCACCGACGGTATCGTCTACGGGAAAAGCATCAAGTTTGAAATCCATATAAGTTCTCCTTAAAGGTTTGAAAGGTCATAGGGGGTACGCTGATAAACAAAGTAGTTGAGCCAGTTTGTGAAAAGCAGCACGCCTGTGCTTCTCCATGTTATTACAGGCTTCTTTGACGGATCGTTATCAGGGAAGTAGTTAAAGGGGATCTGAATGTCAAGTCCCTTGTCCTTATCTCTGAAGTATTCTTTTGCAAGCGTGTCAGCGTCATATTCTGAATGTCCGGTTGAGAAGAAATTTCTGCAGTCCATATCAGAAAGCAGATGTACACCTGACTGTGTTGAATAGGACAGCACCTGAAGGTCCTTGATTTTTGCGATATCCTCCATTCTGATTTCTGTGTGTCTTGAGTGAGGTACATAGTATGTATCATCAAGACCTCTCATAAGAGGATGGAGCAGATCAAGAGGCTTATGCTCGAAAATGCCGAACATTTTTTCATTCAGAGGGTATTTCTTCAGACCGTAGTGATAGTAAAGACCTGCCTGCGCACCCCAGCAGATATAGAATGTTGAGTACACATTTGTTTTTGCCCATTCGAAAATTTCGCACAATTCGGGCCAGTAGTCAACATCTTCAAATTCCATCTGCTCAACCGGCGCACCGGTAACAATCATTCCGTCAAATTTTTCGTTTCTGACATCGTCAAAGCATTTGTAGAATTTTGTAAGATGCTCCTGAGATGTATTTTTTGACACGTGGGTAACGGTCTGTAAAAGCTCAATGTCCACCTGAAGGGGAGTGTTGCCCAGAAGTCTCAGAATCTGAGTTTCTGTTGCAATTTTTGTGGGCATAAGGTTAAGGATAAGAATTTTAAGCGGTCTGATATCCTGAGAATTTGCCCTGTCTTCAGTCATAACAAAAACATTTTCCTTTTCAAGGAATGTTTTTGCAGGCAGTTCATTAGTGATTTTAATAGGCATGATTGAAATCTCCTTATCCTTATCGTTTTATTTTAATGAAGTCGTATGCACCTATGACTATGTTGTCAGGTGTCACAACTGCAGAGCCTGTGTAGTTGACAAAAATCTGAGAGCCGTCTGAATATGTTGTGCAATATACACCGCTGATTGCTTTGCCGTCTGCATTTGATGTTATTTTTCTGTGGTCAGTTATAACCGAAGATGAAACATCTTGCAGTGCGTCATCAGCTTTTTTGTAGAATTCCGTGATTTCTGTAATTCTTTCACTCAGCAGATATCCGTCGTAACAGAAGATGTTTGATGTGCTGTATATCCACTCAAAAGATGGGATTGCGCCATATTCGATACACTGAAGCATATCGTATCTGTAAAGAGGGTCGCCTGCATCAATCGGTTTTCCGCTGTAAAGAATGCTGCCGTGAAGCACAGCCTGTGCAAAAGGCACCGGCTCGTATGCTGCACTTTCGTTATAATGCGAATCGAATTCCATATCGGAAATATAGTCTGCAGAATACACAGTGTAGATGTTGCCTCCGCTCACTGACAGCTTACCGTTTCCGCCGATTGCTCTGAGTAATGATTCGATTGTGTTTCTGTTTTCCTGACGTGTGGAGTTTCCGTCAGCATAGAGTATGTGACCGGCATCACTTACCGATACGCCGTCTGCACTGCTGTATATGCTTCCCGAAAGGAAACGTGAGATGTCTGCAGACAAGTCTGAAACATCTGCAAGATACATTTTGTATCCGCTTGTCTTTGCGTACATTTCGGCATTTCTCTTGGAAAAACCTGAAATTGCTGTTGATGTGCCGATTCTTGTTGACAGTCTTGATTCTCTGTAATTTCTGAAGCTGAGGTCATTTGTCAGCGTGTATGATGCTTTGTCTGCGTTTACAGTGTGTGTGCCCGATGCAGACGGATAACTCTTTGATGATGAAAGAATATTTACATCGGTAAGAAGAGTATAGTTGAGCATTTTTGATGAATTATATAATTCTGCATAACCTTCTTTTCCGCCCAGAGATGATAGAATCGATGCAGAATAGAGTTTTTTCTGAGAATATCCTCCTGAAAGAAGCCCCTTGAAAATAAGCCGGATGTTGTCAACACCCTTTGCTTTCAGAATTGAAAGAATATCCGAAGCCTGCTGAATAGTTGTAAGCTTGTTCCCGTCCTGAGAGCCTACAACTGTGATACAGAATGGGATTTCATCGTCAGTACTTTCGTATTTTTCGGAAGAAAGTGTGTTGTTGTTTATGAATTCTTCTCTTGCTGCTGATGCCATGCCTGTATAGTCAGCATTGCTGTCTGCAAGGAATTTGTAAACAATTGTGATTTTATCCTGATATGATTTGCCGTAGTAAATCTCGGTTTTATCGTCATTGTAAGCAACGGGTGTGATATTGAATACGGCGTTTACTGAAGATGGTGATGAATTTGTTTTTCTTGCTGCATTGATAACAGCCTGTGCATCACCGTCTGTGATAACGGCTGCAAATGCATTGTTGTTTCTCTTTACACCGAAAACGGGAATAGTTGCTGCTGCACGGTTATCACTGATGTTTGTATAAGGGTCGTTTCCGTATACATTTACGCTGACAGCTGCTGTGTTGACATCATCTTTTGCAAGATGCATCACTGCACCTGAAGCATCAGGGATAAGGAAATAATCAGTTGCTGAATCATCGTAAGATGCACCAAAATAAGGCAGTACGGAAATCTGTGAAACTACAGCATCAGGTGTGGCTTTTATGCCTGAGCAGTCAACAGAAACAGTCATTGATTGCTCATAAAGTGAATAGGTAACGGAAAATGCAACATAAATGTCTTCACCTGTAATTGCTTCATACTCCTTCTGCGCAGTTTCCTTTGTGTCAGACAAAACATAATTTACAACTACGCCGTTATCTGATTTTTCATAGGATGCAGTGCTGAAGCATACTGAATTATCCTGTGTGTTAAGACTGTAAATTCCGTTTTCTGTGCAGAGTGTCACACCGAAAGTATAAGCTGTGTTGTTTGATTTTGCGGGAAGTGAAGTCCACTGATAATTATTGTTTTTGTCATTGATGCTGACAGATAATGTCTTCTTGTCAATACTCAGCTGAAGATAATCAGAGCTGCTGACCTTTTCAATGTTATCAGACTTGGTGTGAAAGCTTTTATCAGCAGCAGCGGGAGTGAAGGTTTCTTCGCTGTGAAGTCTGAGTGATGTAGACTGAGAGCATGAGGTGAAAAGAATGCAGATAATCAATGCCGATAAAATCAGCCATGAAATTTTTATTTTACGCATATCTTATCACCTTCCTTTTTTGTCAATTAATTATTATATCATACATAAACCGAATCTTCAAGCAGTCTTTTGCTTCTTTTTGCCGTTTACTATAAGGATACCTGTGCAGACAAGCAGTATTGCCGCAATCGCCTGAAAGCCTGTTGCTTCACTTGTTTCATTAAGAAGCAATGCTGAGAGTATGAAACCGAACATGGGATTCATAAAACCAAAAATTGCAACGGTTGACACATCGTTATACTTGAGCAGAGTGCTCCAGAGTGAATATGCCGCAGCTGAAACAAATGCAAGATAGAGAAGCATCAGAATTCCTGCTGTGGTTATAACGGTAAGTCTTCCGCCTGCCGCAATACCTGCAACGGTCATTACTATTCCGCCTATGATAAACTGATATGCGCTCAGAAGCACTGTGTCGTGTTTTTCGGAGTAGCGTTTCATCAGACCTGATGAAAATGAATAAGCTACGGTTGAGAGCAGAATGAAGCCTTCTCCGGTCAGCCTGATTCCCGAGCCGAATGACAAACCGTTCATGTTTATAAGGACGATACCTGCAAAGCCCACGATGCAGCCGATTGTTTTTCGTACGGTTATTTTCTCACTTCTGAATATGAAAGATGCAATGATTATTGCTATAAATACATTTGCACCGAGAATTACCGATGCTTTTACACCTGATGTGTTTGCAAGACCGATGTAGAAAAAGAAATACTGAAGCATGGTCTGAAACAGACTCAGATTACAAGCAGGCAGAATGTCTTTCTTTCCGGGAATCATTAATCTGCGCTTTGAAATACTGCCGAAAACAACTGCAAGTACACCTGCAAGAGTAAATCTTATGCCGGCAAAAAGTATCTGTGTTGCGGTGTCTTCAGAGGCGATAGAGAAAAGCTCATAGCCTATTTTTATACACGGAAAAGCGCTGCCCCACAGCAGTGAGCAGATGCCTGCAATCAGACATATAACGGGGATTTTGGTTATGTATTTTTCTGTTTTTGTGTTCATTTTTTCACCAACTCAATTTATGGTTAAGATTATACGATATAATTATTGTTAAAACAAGAGTAATTATAAAGAAAATGTTGACAATTATCAGAAAATAAAATATACTGTTTTACATAAAATACTTAGGAGTAATAAAATGAATTCTTTGAGTGCAAATAAAAAAATTCTTATAACAATCGGTTCTTTTGCGCTGATTGTTGTATTTCTTGCAGTGGGTCTCAAGCTTGCAGGCAGTAAAAACAGCTCTGAAGAGCCTGTTGAAACAACAACTGCATTCATCGGCTATGTAGAGGAAATTGACACTGTTGAAGAAACTTCCGCAGAGCCTGTTTCTGCAACAATTCCCGACCTTACTGCTGATATCAGTGAGGAAATTGCCGCTTCGATCATCGCATATATGTCAGGTCAGTATTATATTGACGGTTATATGACTGCAGGTGACGGCACTGTTACAGATATCAATATCGCAATTTCAGGTAAGGATTTCTACACAACTACCGAAATGGAAGGTATGAGCGTTTCAATTCTTTATAAGAGCGGTAAGATTTACTTCATAAATAATGAACAGAAGAAATATCTTGAGTTTTCAGATTTAATGCTTGATAACTATGATGTTGATTTTTCAGAGCTTGAGGAGATTGCGGATTATCTCAATCTTACACAGTATAACTTCACAGGTTTTGAACGTTATGCTGATACAGAAAATTATGAATACGCTGATTGCTTCAAATACTATAATGATGACATGACAGTTATTTTCTATTTCGTCAATGAGGAGCTTAAGCAGGTTGATATGGGTAACGGAGACGGTGTTATCAATTCGTCCACACATATAAACGAATTCTCTCCCGAAGTCCCTGCAGATACAATGTCACTTACAGGTCTGAGCAGATCTTCATTGTTCGGCTTCTTCGGAACATCACTCGTGCAGTAATCATAGATATATTTTCAGCAGACTTTCTGTAAATAATAGATAGTCTGCTGAAATAATTTTAAATATTTCAATATTCTAAAAAGGAATATTAATTCAGAAAATATTTGTTATAATGAATTCGGCAATAAAACTTTTATAACAGGGGTAATAAACATGGGCGGATTTTTTGGAGTAGCATCAAAGGAAGATTGCGTATTTGATCTGTTTTTCGGTACTGACTATCATTCACATCTCGGCACCAGACGTGCAGGTATGTCTGTTTATGACAAGGAAAAGGGCTTTGATAAGGCAATTCATAATATTGAGAATTCACCTTTCAGAACAAAGTTCACAAAGGAATCAACAGAAATGCACGGCAACTACGGAATCGGTTGTATTTCTGACTATGAGGCACAGCCTATTCTTGTCAGATCTCATCACGGTACCTATGCCATAACCACAGTAGGTAAGATAAACAATGCTGACGAAATTGTTGATAACATTATTGACAGCAATACTCATTTCTTTGAGATGCGTAACGGTGAAATCAATCCCACTGAGCTTGCGGCTGCAATCATTAACAGAAAAGAGAATTTTATCGAAGGTATAAAATATGCTCAGGAGATTATTGACGGTTCATTGAGTATTCTTATACTCACACCTCTGGGAATCTATGTTGCAAGAGATAAGCTCGGCAGAACTCCTGTATTTATCGGCAAAAAAGAAAACGGCTACTGTGCAAGCTTTGAAAGCTTTGCATATCTTAATCTCGGTTACAAGGATTACAAGGCACTTGGCCCCGGAGAAATCGTTGTTATGACAGAGAATGATGTGAAGGTTCTTGCTCAGCCGGGTAAGGATATGAAAATCTGTACATTCCTCTGGGTTTATTACGGTTATCCCTCATCTGCATACGAAGGCATCAGTGTTGAGAAAATGCGTTACAATTGCGGTGCTCTTCTTGCTAAGCGTGACCCCATCACTCCTGATATCGTCGCAGGTATTCCCGATTCAGGTATTGCTCATGCAATCGGTTATGCAAATGAGGCTCATGTACCTTATTCAAGACCGTTTATCAAGTATACACCCACATGGCCCCGTTCATTCACACCTCCTACACAGAATAAACGTAAGCTTATTGCAAAAATGAAGCTTATTGCAATTCATGACCTTATTGAGGGTAAACGTCTTCTTCTTATCGACGACTCAATCGTAAGAGGTACACAGCTGAGTGAAACTACAGAATTCCTTTATGAAAGCGGAGCGAAAGAGGTGCATATCAGACCTGCATGTCCTCCCTTGCTGTTTAACTGTAAATATCTTAATTTCTCTCGATCAACATCAGAAAATGAGCTTATCACAAGACGTGTTATTGCTGAGATTGAGGGCGAAAATCCTCCAAGAGAGATAATTGAGGAATATGCAAACCCCGACAGTGAAAGATATCATAAGATGGTTGAAAAAATCGGAGAAAAGCTTCATTTTACTTCTCTTCGTTATCATCGTCTTGATGATATGATTGAAGCCACAGGACTTCCTGCAGAAAAGCTCTGCACATATTGCTGGAACGGAAAAGAATAAAGAAAAAGAGACTGTAGGGCGACACTCCGTAAGGAAGTTGAGCCATAAAATTCATTATTTTGGCGCATAACTGCGTTAAAAATGCTCGAAATCCGACAAGGATTTCTGTGCTTTTTGCCTTGTTCTGCATCCAAACTAAAGAATTTTAAGGTGCGAAGCAGTTTTTATCGAGCAAATTTTCGTTTGAACAATATAATAAAATACCCTCAATACTGACGTATTACGGGTATTTTTTATGCCGTTCAGGCGGAAAAGGGCCGATAAAAACCTAACTTCCTTACGGAGTGTCGCCCAAATCAGTCCCTTTACTTATATATTTCGACAC
>JAFYUD010000212.1 GCA_017549665.1 Clostridia bacterium
AAAGCTTGAGAATGAAAAGGGCAACTGGCTGATGAGAATTGAATCAGGTATTTTTGAACAAGAAGATGAAGAAGAGCTGAAAAATGTTCTTTCCGGAATGCAGGTGTAATCCGTTATGGCAGAGAATACCAAAGCACTCAGAGTGCGGATAAAAAGTGTTAATTCTACCATGCAGCTTACAAAGGCAATGGGTCTTGTTGCTTCTTCAAAAATCAGACGTGCTAATGAGACAATGCACAAGGGCAGGGATTATGCTGCTGCACTTGAAAATATGGTTGAGATTCTTTCTTCTGACCGTGAGTGTCTTAAAAGCCCGTATATGCAGGTAAGAGACAGCGGCAGAACGAGAATTATCGTAATCGCAGGTGACAGAGGTCTTGCAGGCGGTTATAATGCAAATGTTTTCCGTCTTGCTGCCACATATCCCGATGCACAGATTATTCCCATCGGAAAACGTGCATGTGACAGATATGATATGCCTGCAGTTTCGTCTGAATATTTTTCATTTGACGATGCTGCAAAAATCGCAGATGAACTCTGCAGTGATTTTGCAGAAGGTAAGTTTGACAGATTAGGAATTATTTCAACACGTTATATATCCGTTATGAGTCAGGAAGCATACATCAGATGGCTGCTTCCGTTTGAAAAAAGTGATAAAAACGATGCTTCAGGCGTAGTTTTTGAGCCTGACGGGCTGACTGTACTTAATAATGTTGCCCGTGAATATGTTGCAGGAATGATAACCGTTTGTGTGCGTGAAAGCTTTGCAAGTGAAGTGGCTGCACGAAGAATGGCTATGGATTCTGCAGGAAAGAATGCCCAGGAAATGATAAACGAGCTGGGACTTCGCTACAACCGTGCAAGACAGGGTGCTATCACTCAGGAAATCACGGAGATCATAGCCGGCAGCGGCAATTGATATGAGGTGGTAAATTTGGATAATTTACGAACAGGTAAAGTAACTCAGGTCATGGGACCTGTCGTTGACGTTCGTTTCAATGAGGGGGAGCTTCCCCTTATTCATAATGCGCTGACTATTCCTGTCAACGGAAAGGTTCTTACCGTTGAGGTTGCTCAGCACATCGGTGACAACACTGCAAGATGTATTGCAATGGCATCAACTGACGGTCTTCAGCGTGGTGTTGACGTAACTGATACAGGCGCACCCATCAGCGTGCCTGTTGGCAGAGAGACACTGGGCAGAATTTTCAATGTTCTCGGTGATGCTGTTGATAATCAGCCCAATCCCGAAAATTGTGAACGCTGGAATATTCATCGCAGTGCTCCTGATTACGATGAGCTTGCAACAAGTGCCGAAATATTTGAAACAGGTATCAAGGTTATCGACCTGATCTGTCCTTATTCAAAGGGCGGTAAAATCGGTCTTTTCGGCGGTGCAGGTGTAGGTAAGACAGTTCTTATTATGGAGCTTATCAATAATATTGCAAAGCAGCACGGCGGTATTTCCGTATTTACAGGTGTTGGTGAGCGTACACGAGAGGGTAATGACCTTTACAACGAGATGAAGCAGTCAGGCGTTCTTAACAATACTGCTCTTGTTTACGGTCAGATGAATGAGCCTCCCGGAGCAAGAATGAGAGTCGGACTTTCAGGTCTTACAATGGCGGAGTATTTCCGTGATACAGAAGGTCAGGACGTTCTTCTCTTTATCGATAATATTTTCCGTTTCACACAGGCAGGCTCTGAGGTTTCAGCGCTTCTCGGCCGTATGCCTTCAGCCGTTGGCTATCAGCCTACGCTTGCTACTGAAATGGGTGCTCTTCAGGAGCGAATTACATCAACAAAGAAGGGTTCTATCACTTCAATACAGGCAGTTTATGTTCCTGCCGATGACCTGACTGACCCTGCTCCCGCAACAACATTTGCGCATCTTGATGCGACAACAGTTCTTGCACGAAATATTGCATCACAGGGTATTTACCCTGCTGTTGATCCCCTTGAATCATCAAGCCGTATTCTTTCACCTGAAATTGTAGGTAAAGAGCATTATGAGGTTGCAAAGGAAGTTCAGCGTATACTTCAGCGTTACAATGAGCTTATGGATATCATCGCAATCATGGGTATGGATGAGCTTTCAGATGACGACAAGCTTCTTGTTCAGCGAGCAAGAAAGATTCAGCGATTCCTTTCTCAGCCCTTCGATGTTTCTGAGAAATTCACAGGCTTCCCCGGAAAGTATGTTCCCATCAGTGAAACAATCAGAGGCTTCAGAGAGATTATCGAAGGTAAGCATGATGATCTTCCCGAATCTGCATTCCTTTATGTAGGAACAATCGACGAAGCTGTTGAGAAGGCAAGGATGTCCTGAATATGAATACATTTAATCTCACCGTTGCTTCTCCCGACGGTAATAAATTCTCAGGAGAATGCGTGAAGCTTGATGTCAGAGGCACAGAGGGCGAGCTTGCAATAATGGCAGGTCATATTCCTTTTGTGACTTCTGTTGTGAAGTGTAAATGTGCTGTCTGGACTGATGAAAACACAAAAAAGACAGCAGTTACCGACGGCGGTCTGCTGACTGTAGGTAATGAATCGGTTACATTTCTTTCAGGCTCATTCAGATTTGATGAATAACAACTGCATAAATCAAAGAAAGAAGGAATAGTTATGGAATTTACAACAGTAATCACATATCTTAAAGACCTTTTTGCGACATTTATGATTCTCGTTTCAATGATTTTTCCCTCTGTGGGCAACAGCGTGGCATCTTTCGAAGCAAAGAATCCCGATGAGCTTGTAGCAAGCTTTGTTGCAGTATCAGATATTCACGTTGAAACAAACAACCCCGAAAGCTATGACAATCTTTACAAGGTTCTTGACGGTATCAGGGCCGGTGAGGATGTTGACGCTGTCATCTATACAGGCGACAACGTTATGAATGGTCAGACTCTTGAAAATTTCTTTTTCTATACAGCAGTAAGAGCTATGATGCCTGCTGAAAAGAATTATGTTATTGCAGGAAACCATGACCTCGGAAATACCGAGGGTGATTATGAGACACTGCTTGATAATTATCTTCTTAACAATAAACTCTATTTTTATGAAGATTATGACAAGGGTTATTTTTACAGAGTAGTGAACGGATGTTATATTGTTTCACTTATTTCTGAAGATCCTACAACATGGGAATTTGTAATGAGCGAAGAGCAGTTTGCATGGCTTGAAGATGTGCTTGCTGAAGCACAGACTGAAGATGCTCCCGTGCTTGTATTCAATCATTTCCCCATTTTCTTCAATGGCGGTACAGGTGCAAGACTTGCTGCCCTTCTCAATGAGTATGGCGCAGACCTGTTTGTTTACGGTCATTATCATAACGAAATGGGTGCTGACAACTTCGGTAAGTGGAATGGTGTGAATATCATCAATCTTCCCCGTGTTACGGAAGTTACTGAGTATGAAGCAGGTAACGGTATTGTTATCGAGGTTTATGAAGACGAAATCCTCGTAAGAGCAAGAAACTTCATCACCGGTCAGTGGCACGAAGACCTTGTTTATACTTACGAAACCAAGTAAAAATGATAAATCCGACACAGAAATCTGTGCCGGATTTTTTTGTCAGATTTTTTTGTTAAGCTTTCTTGTTGTAAGCCTGATGGTGAGTACAACTGTTATCCAGACTGCAAAATAAACAGCAACGAAAATTCCCGTAAAAATAAGTATGACATTGATGTTAAAGGGAATCCAGCTGTTTACAAGGTAGCTGATTACGTAGACAAGATACAGCATTGAAAAGTGGCAGAATGTTGATTTCGGAATACTCCAATGCTCGATCTGATTGAAAACTGTTGCGCCTGCCTGAATGAACGCAATCATATAAACAGAAATGATCGCAACAAAAATCTGCGTTGCAGTCAGTGAAAAATCAGGTGTTGTCTTTTCGATTATCATATAAATTATACCGAGAATTATCGGACCGAAACCGCCGAAAATCAGACCTCGGTGGCAGAAATCCTTTATTATTTTTTTCATAATTATATACCTATCCTTTCTTTTACATGCTTCAGCTGTCTTCTTGAAACATAGTCAGAGTATCCGTTCCTGAAACGGATTTTGAGTGTTCCTGAAATTGAGGCATCAAAACGCTCGATTTCTTTTATGTTTGCAATACAGGACTGATTTATTTTTACGAAGTTTTCAGGAAGCTTTGCTTCGACCATATAAAGCCTGTCTTTCAGCTGAAACCTTTCGTTTGCAGTCAGTGCAAACACCTTGTTGTCTATAACTGTTATGCAGAAAATCTCCCTTGAGCTGAGGATTTTCGACTCCTGATTGTTGTAGCCAATTATGTCAACAGATTCAGATTCTGCGAGAAGTCTGATTTCGTCTGTAATCTGTCTGTGATTTTTTGCATAGATAATAACTTTTTCTTCGCAATCAGGATTTATGATTATTTCACATTTCATGTATTGTCCTCCTTTCGGGTATATGTTAACATCGCTTTTACTGTGATTCAACAGATTTTGTTCATGTGGTTATGAATCAGAAATAATCGGTGAAAAAAGATGCATTAAATCAATAATGCATCTTCGGGTATTAAAATTATTTTGTCGGTGCGGGGCGGTGCTTTGCGGTGTAATCGGAAACGTCGATTCTGATAATACCAACCACTGAGGCAAGCTTTTCAGTAAATTCAAAATCCTTCTGAGTCTGTGTTTTCATCAGCATTGTAAGTGCTGCCGTTTTTTCTTCGGGATTTTCAATTATAGTTGCCACGCCTCTGCCCATGAGAGAAGAGTATGTGATACCGTATTTGCAGGCAACCTCACCTTCAAACGGCTCGATATCACATGACATTTCAAAAAAGACCTTGGGATTCTTTCTGATAACATCGTACTTTCTGCCTGTTTTTGAACCGTGAAGCCAGATTGTAAGCTTTCCGTCTTCGAATGTATGACCGTAGTTCATTGGAATAACATAAGGCTCGTCTCCGTCAACAAGTCCGAGATGAAGAACCTTTGATTTATTTAAAATTTCCGCAACCACAGCAGTATCTGTAATGAGTTTTTCTCTTCTTGTAAGTCCGTTCATAAGCATTCTCCCTGTTGATTTGTGATTATATTCTATCATATATATTGCTGTTTTGCAACTATGAAGGCAGCAGAGAAAAATTAACTGACAACTGTCTTTCATATTGACTAAACTGTAAATATGTGGTATTATTTATTTGTTAATAGACTGTTCATACCCACATATAAATCAAGGAGGTACAGACTCTATGAAAAAGTTTATTAAAAGAAGCTTTGCTGTTTTACTTGCAATGCTTATGATTTCAAGCGTATTCACATGCTTTGCTGCAGACAGTGTATATGAGAAAGAGTACGAGCATTACAGCTCATACGT
Organism: Clostridia bacterium; assembly: GCA_017549665.1. The sequence continues at coordinate 5,362 of JAFYUD010000212.1, forward strand.
TCTTCTCGGTGACAGTGTTGCCAGCGGCTGGAGTGATGTTGTAGAAAAAGAAACACGTTTTGTCCGTGTTGAAGGCTCTTACGGCGCATTTGTTGCTGATGACCTTGGCGTTGATGTATATCATCCCATGGCATGTATCGGTTTCAGAACAACAGATCTCCGTTACATTTTTGAAGACGATTACGAAGCAGACCAGTTCCTCTTCTATTCAATAGATGCAGAAGAAATGGCATGGAGAATTCCCCTTATCCGTCAGGCAGTTGCAGATGCAGACCTTATTACGCTCAATGTCGGCGGTAACGACTGGGGCTCATATGTAGGCTGGCATATCTATTATGCAATTGATCAGTTCCAGCTTGAGCATCCCGAGTTCGTAGCTCAGGTAAAGAGCTACCTTGAAGAAGCAGGCACAGACCCTGAAATTATTGCTTCAATCATCGATATCGCAGCTCTCTGCGGTACACTTCCCGAGCTTCTTGAAATTCTTCCTCAGGCTCTTATGAGAGGCTTTGAAAACTTCTTCTATAACTGGAACTATGTTGTTGAGGATATTTATGCGCTCAATCCTGACGTAACTCTTATCGTTATCGGTATGTTTGATAACATGGTACAGGATCAGGAAACAGCTGATGCAAACGAGGCTGCTCTTGTCAAGCTCAGCGTAAGCCAGATGATCATTGACTATGCAAACACTCCCATGAGAGACGGTGCTGCAAAATACGGCTACACATTTATCGATCCCGTAGGTACTGTATGTGAGCAGAATCATCCCAGCATTGAAGGTCACAGATTTATCGCAGACAGAATTCTTGAGGCTCTTCCCGATGCAAAATTCCCCTATACAGACGTTGCAAGAAATGCAGCTGAGTACAAGGCAATTGAATATCTTTACCAGAACGGTATCATGAACGGAATTTCTGAAACAGAATTCGGTTATGCATTGAACCTTACAAAGGGTCAGCTCGCTGAGACAATCTACAACGCTTGCGGTGCAGATATCGTTTCAGTATCAGATGCAGCTGCTGATGCAACTTTAGTTGAAACAGCAATTGCAGGCTTTAACATGGTAAAGAATACAGGTAACTTCCTTGGCACAATCAAGGGGCTTATCGCTACTCTCAAGCTTGTGTTCGGCAACGGTATGTCAAACATGACACGCACACTTACAAGAGCAGAAGCAGCAGTAATCATCAGAGATTACATTGACATGATCTGATAACAGAAAATCTCCGTGAAAAAATCACGGAGATTTTTTTTGTTTTCGGTTGACAATCTGTGCGGTTTGATATAAACTCATATTATAAAAATAACGGAGAGTGTTAAATATGAAAAAGATTATTATTTTAATCGGCATTATTATTGCAATGCTTCTGACATTTGTCGGTTGTGGAGAAAAAATAACATTACATTGTGACAACTGCGGTAAAGAAGTGCTTGCGGATGCAGATTCAAACATGACTGAAGACTGGGCAATCTACTGTTCAGAATGTGAAAAAGAGATTTTCAGCGATCTTATAGTTGAAGAATAAACTGAAACCACCGGAATCAACCGGTGGTTTTTTCATATATCAGAAATTATAATCAGGCTTTACAGGTACACCTGTTTTTGATGACTCCACAATTGAAAGACAAACTTCTACTGTCTTTGCGCCTTCCGTCGCATCAGTTATAACAGGCTTGTTATTTATGATTGCATCTGCAAATACTCTGAATTCTGCAGCTGCGTTGTGATTGTTGACTTCAACCTCTATGATTTCGGGTTCGTGCGCCATCTGGTCATCACCGATTGTGAAAAGCTGCATTGTGGGGGAAGTATTGTCGCAGATTATAGTACCCTTTGTACCGTAAATGAGTGTACGCATTGTGTAGTTACGCTTACATCCGGTTGATACAAAAACCTTGCCGATAACGTCATCGGGAAATTTCATGATTGCAATTGTTGCATCGTCATAAGCAACCTGAGGCAGAAGCTTGTGTGTGCCGTAAGCCATAACCTCCGTGGGGTCACCTGCAATCCATCTGAGCAGGTCAACTGCGTGACATCCTCCACCGATAACACCGTGTCTGAGAGGGTCTGACCTCCAGTTGTCAACAAGATACATATAGTCGTGTGCATATTCGGACTCCACATAATAGATATCACCGATAGCGCCTGATTCAACGATTTCCTTAGCCTTGATAAAGGCAGGAGTGAAACGGCAAATCTGACCGACCATGAATCTGCTTTCTGATTCCTTTTCTGCGCTGATGATTTCTCTGAGGTCTTCTCTTGTCAGTGCAAGGGGCTTTTCGCAAAGCACGTGCTTGCCTGCACGAAGAAGGTCAACAGAAACCTGCTTGTGCTGCTGGTCGGGAATTGCAACAGTTACTATATCAATATCTTTATTGTTTATAAAATCACGGTAATCAGTACACCATTTTTCCTGAGGAATGCTGTATCTTTCACCTGCGAATCTGAGTGCTTCTTCGTCACTGTCACATATCATGCCGATTTCCGCATCACAGCTCATTGCTCCTTCCACATGTGACATGCCGAATTTCATACCTATGTTTGCTACTACCAATTTGTCTTTCATAAGAGTTCTCCTGAATTATTTAAAATTTTATCAACACATTTTTTTGCAATTACAATTTCTTCACCGTCTGCCGCTTCGTCAAGGTCAATGAATTTGTTATCGTTCACCTGATTTCCCGTCAATGCTGCATACCATGTAAGACCGAGTGTATATCTGCCGATGCCAAGGCCTGCATGGAATGTGTCTCTGTGGACTTTTTTTATGCCCGAAGCAATGATTTCCTGAAAAACCTTGCCTGAGGGGATGATGAAATCTGCATTTATTTCATCTGCAGCATTCCTGTATGCGTTTTCGATATCGCTGAACATATCAGTATGTGCCTTGTAGCCAAGCTCTGTATTCAGTCTGTAGCTGTCCTGCTCGTATGCCCACGTCTGATGAACTGCGATTTTTGCCTTGGGCACACAAGTGCGTACGAACTCAATAATACTGCTGAGATACGGCTGATATGTTTCATAAAACGGTGCTTCATTGCTGACCTGCTGTATGGTGATTACATCCCAGTCACGGTTGAGAAGCGCTTCTTTCAGTGAAACTCTGAAGCCGGTACTTTCACCGTTCATTTCGAGGTCGTATGCTTTTTCGTCACTGAGCATATTCCTGTAATGACGGGAGAGTGAGCAACCGCCTATAAAAAGGTTGAATGAATTGATTTCAACTCCGTCAGCTTTTGCGATACGGTGAAGATACCGCTGCGCATCAGTTGAAAAGCTGTTACCGATTGACAGAATATTCATATCAGTTACCTTTCCTGCTTTTGATAATATTCTTCATTGTGATTGCAAGCATAACGATTGATTCAACACCTGCAATAATATATGTTGTTCCGATTATAAATGCATTTGCACCGCCGAAAAATGCGTTGAATACGAAATATATAAGAGCATACATTCCGCCCCAGATAACAGGACAGATTATTGCGCCGAGAATCCTCTTCTTTACTCCTGTTGTCATAAGTGCGCCGCCGACGGCAAATAAAACGAGAATCAGTGCAAAAGTGAGGATTGAATCACCGGAGTTGAATGCAATGAATGCTCTTCTGTGCCAACCGAAAATTTCAAAGAATAAGCCGATAAGCACTGTAAGAAGAATGTAAATGTACTTTCTTGGCTTGTCTTTGATTGCAAAAATCATTACGATAACGGCAAGTGCCGCTGTAATACCATAAAGGCCGATTGAAACGGGGAAAAGAATGTTATCTCCCACACGTGTTGCCTTTGCGTTGCTGAATACGATGCCGTCAGGACCTGCGGTTGAGCCTTCGCATATCTTTGTTATTCCGAGAGTCTTCAGATCTTCGATAAGCTGCTTGTTTGCATCAGCATCATATACATTGAAGCCCTTCCAGAATCTCCAGCATGTTTCACTGCGTTTTACGTTTTCCAGCTGCGCATCTGTGTCAGCTTCATTTTTTGCATTCTCCCAGAGAGTATCAGCCTTTGCGATATCATCCTTGCTGAAGCCTAATGTTTCAGCCATAGTTACATATATACCCAGATGCTTTCCTTCGGGTACGGGTTTTTCGATGGTCATATCAATAAACTGACGTATATTCTGCCATCCCTTACCGTAATAAGCCTCAAGGAATTCATTCATGCATGTGTTGTAATCAATGTAAGGATTCTGCATAAGCTTGGAAAGAAGATATGCACGAAGCTCACCGAATTCGCCGTTGCATTCATTCATGTAGTAGTTGCCTTCTTCATAGACACCGACAACATTGTTTTCGTAAAATACCTGAATGTTTCTCTGAAGTATACCGAAATCAGGGAAAATGCCAAGTGTGTAAGCATAGTTTGTTGCATAATCCCACACATAAATACGCTTGCAGATTTTGCTCCATTCCTTAAGGTCAGACATGAGTGCCGCATTTTCTGAGCAGGATGCATCATCAAGAGCATGAGAGAAGCAGCATTCGATAGTGCAGAGTCGTACAATTACGTTATCGTCGGGTACAACCTTTGAAGGTGCTGTTCTTGTGTAACGGTAGGCAAATGTATCGATAGCAACATTGTCATAGCCTGCAGCCTTTACAGCTCTTGCAATGCGGTTTACAAATGTGATCATAGTGCCTGCGTGTGAGCCGTTTTCATTGTCGATAGCCTTACACTTGTCGCACTGACACATTTTTGCATCGGCAGTGCTGTCACCCTGTGTAAGGGAGATTATCTGAAGAGATGAATCGGGATTGTGCTTTTCTTCAAGAAGTGCCATAACTTCAGAAAGCACAAGATTATATACATCTTCATTTGTAAGACAGAGCTGTTCATCCTGTCTTATGCCGTTATGAAGAGCAAAATATTCGGGGTTTGATTCAAAATAAGCTTCTTTTGAACAGAAAAGAGAGCCGAGAGTGTGAGCAAAGCCTGAAACCTCTTTGCCTGCAGCATTTTTGCCTGCGAGATATTCAACGGTACCGCCCAATTCAGAGGGGATTGATCTGTATGTATTCCCGTTAAGACCGTTGGCAAGAGAATATACTGTGTCGTGAGGACTGAGCCAGTCTGTGTCGGTATATTCAAAGAAAGGCTTGTATTCTGTTTTTTCACCTGCGGGAATTGAGAGGCTTTTGTTTTCGGGAATGGAATACAATTCAGACGTATACCAGTCACAGCCGCAGTATTTCTCAAGAAACGCATACACACCGTGAATGATACCCCTTGTACCTGAGCCGAGAATTGAAACTTCATTTTCTTTTGTTTCAATCACATATCCGTTGTCAGGTATGTCTGCAGAGTAGCCGAGAGTGAAAGTAAGTCCTTCACCGTCAGCAGCAACAGGGAAATCCTTGCCTGTAACCTGCTTCATGTATTTTGCAAGAGTGTCACCTGCAGCAACGAGTCTTGCATCAGCATCATCGGACAGAACAATGTAGCCGCCCTGAGAAGCATCAGCAGCAGATGAGAATACGGGGAATGCACAAGTGAGCATAAAAATCACCGCCAGAATCAAACAAATCCTTTTCATGTCAGTAACCTCTCTTTATGTCATGATGGTTTTAGTATAGCATAATATTTTATATGATACAAGTTGGTTGATTTGTTTTGTATAAAAAAATTCCCCATAAAAATGAGGAATCTTTCAAATGAAATTTTTACTTTGCTGCCATTTCAAGTGCGGCATCGATATTTTCTGCAAGCTGAATTTCGTCAAGAAGCTTTGCTTTTTCAAGTGCTTTCAAGGGCTGTTCATTCACGTGTGAGAGAATAAGTGTCTTATTCTGTTTTTTGCACAGCTTTATTATTGTCTCGATGCTGTGAATACCTGTTGCATCAATTGCGGGCACGCTTCTCATTCTGAGAACAAGTACCTGTTTTTTGCTGTTGTTGATAACATCGGCAATCTTTGTGGATGCACCGAAAAAGATAGGTCCTGCGATTTCAAATACCTCTGTGTCTTCGGGAACTTTTTTAAGTCTGATGTGTGCTTCATCAGTATTTTTGTCAATTTCCCTCCAGCTGTAAGCATCTGTAACATCACTCATACGCTTCATGAACATGACTGTTGCAAGGATAACGCCTACGATGATAGCAACAACAAGGTCGAAAACAACTGTAAGAATAAATGTGACAAGAAGCACAAGTGTATCACTCTTGGGAGCTTTCTTTATGATGCCGACGAATTCTCTCCACTCACTCATATTGTAAGCAACAACGAAAAGAATTGCCGCAATTGTGGGCATGGGAATAAGTGCGGCGTAAGGCATAAGAACAAGCAGTACAAGAAGAAGCACGATTGCATGTACCATGCCGGCAACGGGAGTTCTGCCTCCGTTCTTTATGTTTGCGGCAGTTCTTGCAATTGCACCTGTTGCGGGAATTCCGCCGAAAAGTGCAGATGCGATATTGCCTGCGCCCTGAGCGATAAGCTCTGTGTTTGAATTGTGACGGCTGCCTGTCATACCGTCTGCAACGACACATGAAAGAAGTGACTCGACGGCTGCAAGAACAGCAATTGTGAATGCGTCGGGGATTATTGCCTTTACAGTGTCAAATGAAACTGCAGGAACAGAGGGCATGGGAATTGATGAGGAAATTGTGTAAAGTGAGCCGATTGTGTTGACATTCATATTGAATACCTTTACAAGTACGGCTGAAATGAGAATTGCAAAGATTGAAGGGGGAATCTTCTTTATGAATTTAGGGAATATGATGAGTACGGCAAGTGAAACTGCACCTATAATCAGTGCTTCATAATTGAAAGTATGAAACTGATGAATCAGCTCTTCAAGCTTTTCGATTGTCTCAATGGGAGAGTTGACAAATGTGATGCCGAGGAAATCCTTTATCTGACCGATGATAAGGGTAACGGCAATACCTGTTGTGAAGCCTGTTGTGATAGTATAGGGGATGAATCTGATAAGGCTTCCCAGCTTGAATACACCCATAAGAATGAGCAGGATACCTGCAATAAGTGTGGCAAGTACAAGACCTGAAAATCCGTTTTCTGCAACAATTCCTGCAACGATAGTTGCAAATGCCGCTGTAGGACCTGCAATCTGTACACGGCTGCCGCCAAGCATTGAGATAACAAAGCCTGCTACGATAGCAGTATAGAGTCCCTGTTCGGGAGTTACGCCTGAAGCGAGTGCAAGTGCGATTGAAAGGGGAAGTGCAATGATTGCAACAATAAGACCTGCAGTAAGGTCCTTTCCGAATTGTGCGCCGCTGTAACCTTTAAGAGATGAGATAAGCTTTGGCTTAAAAATTGCTTGTTTTGTTTTTTCCATATCCGACACCATTTATTAAAAATTTTACTGTATGATTATATGCCTGAAAACGAGCATTTTCAAGGGAAAACAGCATATTTTTCTTAATTCTGTGTTTTGTTGAAAGCAGACAAATAAAAAGTGTAAAAATTGTGCAAAATGTAACCTTCTCAGGTGAGTCTGAGAGGGTAGTCAAATTGGTTATAATTCAATTTCTGCAATATGCGGTCTGTGGTCGGATGAAACTATTGACGGGATATCCGCACTTGTTACATTCAGGTCTTTGCTTGTAAAAATATAGTCTATTTTCACAGTCGGCTTGTCTGAGGGGTAACTGAGCTTCGGACAGTCAAATTTGTCGGCAGTGTCAGACAGTACATCTCTGACGGGTCTGAGAATCTTATTGTCAGGCTCCATGTTGAAGTCACCCATCAGCACGCATCTGTTGTCGGAAAGATTACTTATAACTGTTTTTACTGCGTTTTTCTGCTCTTCGGGATTGAGACCGAAATGGCTTACAATAACATTCAGTCCGCCGCACACATCAATTTCCGCCTTTAAAAGACAGCGTGATTCGTAAGCATATTTATGAATTCGGAGCTTTCTGAATTTCGGGTCAGGGATTGAAACAGTTTCTGCAGAAATTATGGGGTAACGGGAAAGAATTGCATTGCCGTAAGGATTCTTGCCGCCTACCATTATTGCCTTTGCAAAGTAAAAATGAAAGCCTGTCTTTTCTGCAAGAATCTGAGTCTGTGCAGTGTAATCCGTTTTCGGACCTTCACCACGCATTTCCTGAAGTCCGATAATATCAGCACCGCTTCTTATGATTGTATCAGCTATCAGGTCAAAGTCAATTTCTTTTGTAATATAGTTAAGACAATGCTGAGTGTTGTAACTCATGATTTTAATTTCCATCTGTCTCACCCCGTCAGTACTTTCTTTAATTATATCATATCTCATGCAGACTTCAATTGTATTTAAAAAATAATTTTACAAAACTGACAGTTTGTGATACACTGTTATAAAAGGTGGTGAGAAAATGCCGGAGAATTTCAGATGGTCAAAGGCTGATATCCGTGAGCTTACGGATGAAGAATATTCTAAATGGTATGCTCTTATGTCAGACGAAAAAAAGGCACGTGTTGACAGATTTTATTTTGATGAAGACAAAAAACGTACCGTAGCAGGGGAAATGCTTGCACGAAAAGCCGTTGCTCAATGGTGTTCTGTTGCGCCTGAAGATATCGTTTTTATCATCGGAGAAAACGGCAAACCGTATGCCGGAAATCTTGATGCTGAATTCAATATCAGTCATTCTGATGATTTTGTCGTCTGTGTTATTGACAGTTGTCAGGTAGGTATTGATATCGAAAAAATACGCCCTGTAGACCTTAAAACTGTCAGACATTTCTGTACTGAGAGCGAGATTGAGTATATTTTCGGTCACAGCCCTGCAGCTGATGAATTTGTTATGACGACAGATGAAGGTATATTGCACCGTTTCTTTGAATTGTGGACACGGAAAGAAGCTTATTGCAAATATCTCGGTGAGGGACTGACACATCTTCTTGATGACACATCGGATTGTCAGATAATAACTGAAGATATGCAGGGTTATATTATATCATTCTGTAAAGGGGAAAAATGAAAGAGGACAGTTTTGTTGCTGTCTTCTTTTTGTTGTTTAATAATATATTTTTCGTCTGTTGTAGAATTCTTTGATTTTATCAGCGTATTTAGTTACGATTATAAGCTCAGCCACACCGAGAATCACACCGATGATACACAGGATCTGATATGTTTTGAGAAACCATAACACGTTTTCATCTGCACGAAGAAATTCAAGGAAAAATCTTGCTCCGGAATAACTGATAATGAATATCGGAAGCTGAGTGCCTTCTTTGAATTTTTTTCTCAGGCATATGAGAATCAGGAATATAATCAGTGCAAGTGCTGATTCTGCAAGCTGTACTGGGATTTCAACAAGTCCCGTATCTGCATTGTATAAGCCTGATTCGTGTTCGATACCGTTACAGCAGCCTGAACAGAAGCAGGCAATTTTAACGAATACAAGCGCAAGGGGATACGCCGGAGTGATCATGTCCATCTGTTTCAGCGGTGAAATGCCGATCAGATAGAAGAAAAACATCAGTATAAACGGAACAAAATACAGAACAGAGAAATAATTGTTGCCCGTATGTACCATTGCACCGAATTTCTGAGTAAATATGCCTACGAAGCCATACTGTAACAATGAAATAATGAATATTTCCGCTATTGCAAAAACGGTGTAGTTAAAGGGCGGTTTTATGTTCTTTTTTTTATAATATCTTCTTGAAAATCTCAGCGCTGCTCTGCTCATAAATTCTTTTTTTTGTTTAAGTGCAGACATGTTCATTATTACAAGTGCTATTATGCTTACGAAGTTTAAAATGTCGTACATTTTTATGCCTGTATTACCCAGATACTTGTACATGATATATTCCTCCGATAGTGGGTGCTGAATATATAATAACACAGTTGTTCATTTATTTCTACTGTTTTCAGACAAAATTTAAAATATGTACATTTTTTTAATATTGTCGTTTAAGGGACTGATTGCCAGAAAACCGCAGTAATGCGTGATTTTTTGTGAATTTTCTGAATTTTGGCACTCGTTATGTCGGTTGACATTTTTATGCGTGCGTGGTACTATAAAACTAATTATAATTAGAATTATGTTTTCAGGAGAACTATTATGCGACTTCCGAAAATTGATATGAAATCCGTGTGTCATCCTTACCCCGAAACAACTATGTTCGGGGCTGTTGAGATGTCTGCAAAGAAGTTCCCCGATGCACCGGCATACGATTTTATGGATAAAATTACGTCGTTCCGTGAGTTTATGGCTAAAATTGAGCTTGCAGCAAAAGCATTTATCGCACATGGTATCAGAGCTGATGATGCCGTGACAATATGTATGCCCAATACGCCTCAGGCTGTTATCTGCCTTTATGCGCTCAACAGAATCGGTGCTGTCGCAAATATGATTCATCCTCTTTCTTCTCAGAAGAATATTACATTTTATCTCGATTTTGCCGAAAGTCGTATGATTCTCACTCTTGACCAGTTTTATCCCAAGGTGAAGAAGGCATGTGAAGAGTCTGTCCTTGGTGCAAAAGTAATTGTTGCAAGAATTCAGGAGGAGTTGCCTGCAGTAAAAGGCTTCCTTTACAAAAATCTGAAAAATAAAGAAAATCTTAAGTATCCTGATGATGAAAATGATATCACATGGGTTGATTTCGTAAAGTCAGGGGAGGGAATTACCCTTCCTGATGTTGAATATGTGAAGGATAAAACCTCAGTCATACTTTACAGCGGCGGTACAAGCGGTACACCGAAGGGAATACAGCTTACTGATTACAATTTCAATGCACTCGGCATGCAGATTGCCGAAATATGCGGCTGTAACCTTACCTATGGCTGTAAATTCCTGTCAGTCATGCCGATTTTTCACGGCTTCGGACTTGGTATCGGTATACACACAATCCTTGAAAACGGTGCGATGTGTATTCTTATTCCTCAGTTTACAAAGGAAAGCTATGCTGAGGCAATACTTAAAAAGAAACCGAATTTTATCGCAGGTGTGCCTACTCTTTTTGAGGCGCTTCTGCGGGTTGATACACTTAAAAATGCAGATCTTTCTTTCCTTATCGGTGTTTTCAGCGGCGGTGATGCGCTCAGTCCTGAGCTTAAGAAACGAGTTGATGCATTTTTCACAGAGCACAATGCAAAGCTTCAGATACGTGAAGGCTACGGCCTGACCGAATGTGTTACGGCATCATGCGTAACTCCTGTTGACAGGTCCAAAACGGGAAGCATCGGTCTTCCTCTGCGTGACATGAAGTACAGAATCGTTGAACCCGGAACATTCAGTGATGTGCCTGTTGGTGAAAAAGGTGAAATAATCATCAGCGGCCCCACACTTATGACGGGATATATGAAAAACGAGGAAGAAAACAGCAACACTCTCCGTGTTGACAGTGACGGTGTGACATGGCTCTTCACCGGCGACCTGGGCAGTGTTGATGATGAAGGCTTCGTATACTTCCATCAGCGTATAAAGCGTATGATTATCACAAGCGGATACAATGTTTTTCCCTCTCATATAGAAAAAATTCTCGACAAGCATCCTGATGTTGATTGCTCATGCGTAATCGGTATTCCCGACCCTTACAAAATGCAGAAAATCAGGGCATATATTTCACTTAAACCCGAAATTGTCGAGTCCGAGGATGAAAAGAAAAAGATACGTGATTTCTGCGTGTCTTATCTTGACGTGTTTGAAATTCCTCACGAAATTGTTTTCAGACGTGAATTGCCGAAAACACTCGTAGGCAAGGTTGCATATCATAATCTTGAAAAAGAAGCCATGGTAGAAACTGATGTGCTTACAGATTCTGTCAGACAGATTCTCGGTGTTGATAATATCGGTGAGGATGCAGGCTTCCTGAGTCTGGGCGGTAACAGTCTCAAGGCGCTTGAGCTTAAGAGTATGCTTGAAGAAAAAGGCTATGATGTTCAGCTCAGTAAGATTTTTAATGCCTCAGACCTTCAGTCGCTGAGTGAGGCGCTGACTCTTTCAGAAAAATCTTCTGATGCTGTCACATATTCCTCCGTTATGAATATGACTCATGCTCAGAAGCGGATATATACATCACAGATGATGGCACCTGATGCAACTATGTATAACATTACTTTTGCATTCAGTGTGCAGAATCTTAATGTCAGAAAGCTTGAAAATGCGGTCAATGCAATGCTAAACCGCCATGAGAGCTTCAGGACACATTTTGAAAACCGTAACGGTGAGCTTCTGCAGATTATTGACAAGTCTGCAAAAACAGCTGTTGAGAAGCTCAGAAGTGACGACATCAGTGCATTTGTAAGACCATTTGACCTGACACAGTCACCACTTATCCGTGTTGGATATTACAATAATACCGTTGTTTTTGATATGCATCATATCATTTCAGACGGTGGCACTCTGCCTGTTTTCTTCAGGGATCTTAATGAGCTTTACATGGGCAGAAAGCTTGATGAAAAAGTTGTTCAGTACGGTGAATTTGCGGCAACTGAGCCTGATTTCAGTCGCAGTGAAGAGTACTGGCTTTCAGTTTTTGCAGATGAAGCACAGGAGCTTTCATTGATTACTGATTTCCCGAGACAGGAAAAACAGACATTTTCAGGCAGCGGAGTTTACGATTCGGTAGATATTGACCTTCATCACAGAATCTGTGACAAGTGCAGACAGCTGAATATCACACCGTATGTATTTTATATGTCATGCTTCAATATTCTTCTGTCAGAATTTTCAGGCAGTGAGGATATTGTTGTCGGCATGCCCGTAAGCGGCAGAAACGGCAGATTCTTAAATACTGTGGGTATGTTTGTAAATACTGTTGCGTTGAGAAACAGACCGTCTGCTGATAAAAAAATATCTGATTTCTTTGACGAGGTCAGAATCAATTCAGTTTCAGCCATTGACAATCAGGATTATCCCTTTGATGAGCTTGTAAGAAAACTCAGTCTTGAAACGGGAAAAAGAAACCCGCTTTTTGATGTAATGTTTGCTTATCAGAGTGATGAGCTTACTTCTGTTGTCTTCGGAGACGAAAATGCACAGCTTATTCCCGTGCCCGTTACATCAGCCAAGTGTGATTTCTCATTCAGCGTTATGCCTCGTAATGAAGATGTTGTGCTGATGGTTGAATACTGCACAGATTTGTATAAAGAAAATAAAATCAGAAGCTTTATCAATTCATTCAGACTCATTCTTGAAAAGTGTCTTGATGAAAACAAGCTTATAGGTGAAATCACAGCTGTAACAGAAAATGAAAGACAGCTGCTTCTTTCAGATTTCAATGATACGGCATTTGATTATACTATAAATGCAAATGCAACGCTGTACAGTCTTTTTGAAGAAAATGCCCTTAAAAATCCTGAAAAGTCTGTATCAGAGCTGACGGTAAAGCTTTAAAATACAAAAATCTTCTTTATATTTCATGCGCTCTTGACGGCAGAATACGGGAGATGACAGACGGTAACAAATCTGTTATCGCTGTTATTGCTCATCGCTCAGCAGAGATGTATTGCGCTGTCTACGGTATTATCCGTGGAGGAAATGCTTATCTGCCTTTGTCACCCGATTATCCTCAGGAGAGAATAGAGTATATACTCCGGAACAGCGGTGCCGCATTGGTTGTTGTTCAGGGTGACTTTGTTCATCTTGCAGGTGATATGCCGTGCATTAATATGACGGAATTTGTGAATAATCCTGCACAGTATGAAAATGTACCATCTGCGGCAAGTGCAGATGACACAGCATATGTGATTTATACATCAGGCTCTACGGGGAATCCGAAGGGTGCAAAAGTGAGTCACAGATCTGCAGTCAACAGAATTCTCTGGATGCATGACAGATATCCTCTTTGTGAAAATGATGTGATTCTGCAGAAGACACCTTATACCTTTGATGTTTCCGTATGGGAAATTTTCTGGTGGGGTATAAGAGGCGGAAGTCTGGCAGCATCAAAGCCCGGTGAGCATTTTCTGCCTGCAAGGATTATTGATGAAGTATACAGCAATAACGTAACACACATTCATTTTGTGCCTTCTGTGTTTGAGCTGTTTCTCAATTACCTTGAAGCGCATCAGGATGAAGCCGACAGATTCGCTTCTGTCAGATATGTATTTCTGTCAGGTGAAGCACTTTCAGCTTCGCTTGTAAACAGATTTTATAAGATATTCAGTATTGATAATGTTACACTTCATAATCTTTACGGTCCTACGGAATGCGCCGTTGACGTAACGTATTACGATTGTGCTGAAAATGAAACAGACCCTGTGCCCATAGGCAAGCCCGTATATAATACACAGATTTATGTTGCAGATAAAAATATGAATATTCTGCCCGTAGGTGTGAAGGGTGAGCTTTGCATCGGTGGAATGAATGTAGGCCAGGGATACATCGGAAACGAAAAGCTTACTGACGAAAAGTTCGTTGAAAATCCGTTCGGTGACGGCAAACTCTATAAAACAGGAGATTTTGCATACTTCAGAGATGACGGAAATATCATTTTCTGCGGAAGAATGGATAATCAGATCAAGCTCAACGGTCAGCGTATTGAGATTGATGAAATTGAATCAGTCGTTGCAGCTGTAAGTGAAGTTGACAGTGCTGCAGTTATTGTAAAGAAGCAGAACGGAAATGATATTCTTGCCGTGTTCTACTGTGCAAAGACAGATTGTGATGACATTATATACAGCATCTGTGCAAAGAAGCTGCCGTCTTATATGATTCCGTCTGCGTTCTGCCGAGTTGAAAAAATGCCGCTGAATGCCAGCGGAAAGCTTGACAGAAAAGCACTTGCAGCTTTGTCTGTAAGAGTCTTTACAGATGATGTTGTTGCACCTGTCAACGAAACAGAAAAATTTATCTGCGAAGCATTCAGGGATGTCCTTGGCGTGAATGATATCGGCAGAAACAGTAATTTCTTCTCGCTTGGTGGAAGCAGCCTGTCTGTAATTTCTCTCTTGTCACGTGACGGTTTTGAAAAGCTGACAGCAGCTGATATATTAAAAAATCCCACTCCCGAAGCACTTGCCACAGCAATGGGTGACAGTGTGAAAGTGAGATTCAGATATACAGATGTGCTTTACCGGAGTAAGGAAAGCAGAAAGCTTCTTGTGCTGCTTCCGTTTGCAGGCGGTAAAGCAGAGAGCTTTGCAAAGCTTCTGAATGAAATCCGCAGCACAGATTATGCAACGGTTGCATATATTGATTATCTTCACTCTGACAGTGAATGTAAGGCTGCAGCAGAGGAAATCAGACGTCTTGCAGAGGATAAAG
>JAFYUD010000213.1 GCA_017549665.1 Clostridia bacterium
CCTTCAATGATAACAATACTGTCTTCAGCAAGCATATCTGCGACCTGAGCCATCTTCTTAGGGAATACGACAACTTCAATAGAGCCTGTAACATCTTCCGCCTGAAGGAAGCCCATTGTAGTATTATTCTTTGTAACCTTTTTCTTGACAGCGGCAAGTATGGTAAGAATCTTGACCTTCTGCCCTGTTTTATACTGCGAATGAGGATCATTGACATCTGATTCAAGAAGATCAATAACTTTTGCAGCATGAATCTTGCGTGCATAAGCTTTATATGCAGTCATGGGATGTCCTGACATATAAATACCTGTTGCTTCTTTTTCAAGCTGAAGAATTTCTTTCTCCGAAAACTCCTTGATGTCGGGAATTTCAGGCTCTGTTGCCTTTGCAAGCTCCTGACTCATGTCAAAGAAGCCTATCTGACCTTCAACGCTCTTCTTTTTATCACTTTCAAGATTTTCAACAACCACGTCCATCATCGCAAGCATCTGATTTCTGTTTGTACCGAGATCGTCAAGTGCACCTGCTTTGATAAGATGTTCAACACTTCGCTTGTTGAATTCCTTACCGTAAGTACGCTTGCAAAATGAATAGAATGAGTCGTATTTTCCGTTTTCGTCACGGTCCTTTATGATAAGCTCAATATAAGACTGTGCAACATTTTTAACAGCGAGAAGACCGAAACGGACTGCATTATCTTCAACAGTAAACTGCTCTCGGGAGCTGTTTACATGAGGCGGCAGAACCGAAATACCGAGATTTCCGCATTCTGCAATATTGGCAACGAGCTTGTCTGCATTAGAAAGCACGCTTGTAAGCATAGCAGCCATGAATTCACAAGGATAATGACATCTGAGCCACGCTGTCTGATAAGTAACGTAGGCGTATGCCGCTGAATGTGATTTATTGAACGCATAGGATGCAAATGAAGCCATATCGTCGAAGATAGCATTCGCAGCTTCAGGTGTGATACCTCGTTTTACACAACCGTCACAGGGAGAACTTCCGTCTGAGCCGTCTGAGCCGTAAAGGAAGTATTTTCTCTGCTGTTCAAGAACGTCAGCCTGCTTCTTTGCAACTGCTCGACGAACCATATCCGCAGCACCCAGTGAGTAACCTGCAAGGTCCTGGAAAATACGCATAACCTGCTCCTGATAAACGATTGTACCGTAGGTAACGTCAAGGATAGGAGCAAGCTCCTTTGTATGATATTTGATACTTGCAGGATCAGCTCTGTTAGCAAGATAACCCGGAATGAAATCCATAGGTCCGGGTCGGTAAAGAGCAATAACCGCAATAATATCTTCAAGGCAGTGGGGATGCATGTTGATCATAAGCGCTCTGATACCGGCAGATTCGCACTGGAACACACAGCTTGTACCGCCCTGTGAAAGCATTTCATAAGTTTCGGGGTCGTCAATATCAATGTCGTAAACATCGAAATCGGGGACTTTTGCACGCACGAGCTTTTCAGCATCGGTAACAACGGTAAGAGTACGAAGACCAAGGAAGTCCATCTTGAGAAGTCCGAGTGATTCAACCCAGCCTTTATAATACTGAGTAACGACCGAATCACCACTCTTGAAAAGAGGAACATAAGTATCAACGGGGTCACGACAGATAACAACACCTGCGGCATGCATACCTGTATTTCGCACCATACCTTCAATTTTCATTGAAATATCAACAAGGTTTTTGATTTCAGAATCACCATCGTAGAGTTTTCTGAAATCCTGACTGGCTTCAAGCGCTTTTGCAATGGTCATACCAAGATCAGCGGGAATTTCTTTGGTTACAGACTGAACAAGAGCAAGGTCAATACCAAGCACTCGTCCGACATCTCGAACAGCACCCTTTGCAGCCATTGTACCGAAGGTTGCAATCTGTGCAACGTGGTTATCGCCGTATTTGCGCTTAACATATTCAATAACTTCGGGACGTCTTACATAACAGAAGTCGATATCAAAGTCGGGCATACTGACTCGTTCGGGGTTAAGGAATCGTTCAAAAAGCAAGTCATAACGCATGGGGTCAATCGCAGTGATACCAACGCAATAAGCTGCAATACTACCTGCACCTGAGCCTCGTCCGGGCCCTACGGGAATACCTACGGAACGGGCGTAGTTGATGTAGTCCCAGACAATAAGGAAGTAATCTGTAAAGCCCATTGAATCGATGATTCCCAGCTCGTAATCAAGTCTGTCTTTATATTCCTGAGGGCCGTTTGCACCGTATCGTTTTTCAAAGCCGTCGTAGCAAAGCTTCTGGAAATACTCAAAATGAGTCATTCCTTCAGGAACATCGTAATTGGGAAGAATTGAGTTACCGAATGTAAAGTCAACATTACACATTTCGGCAACCTTATTTGTATTTGCAATGGCATCAGGATATTCGGGGAAAAGCTCAAGCATCTCATCACCCGATTTTACATAGAACTCATCTGTTGAGAATCCCATTCCTGTGTCTTCATTGATTGTTTTCTTTGTCTGGATGCAAAGGAGAATCTTCTGAATCTCTGCATCCTCTTTCTTGACATAATGAGCATCGTTTGTGGCAACGAGAGGAATGTCAAGCTCTCTTGCAATACGGATTATATCAGGATTCGTTCTGTGCTGTTCATCGATGCCGTGATCCTGTATTTCAAGGTAATAATTGCCTTCACCGAAAAGATTTTTGTACCAGAGAGCTGTATTCTTCGCACCCTCGTAGTCATTACGAAGAAGAGCCTGAGGAATCTCACCTGCAAGACACGCAGAAAGGCATATAAGGTCCTCATGATACTGTTCAAGGATATCATGGTCTATTCTGGGCTTAGTGTAAAAGCCCTCTGTCCAGGCCGCTGAAACGAGTTTTATGAGATTTTTATAGCCGTTATAGTTTTTTGCAAGAAGTACAAGGTGGTATCTCTGATTATCAATACCGTGAACCTTATCGAAACGTGTTCTCGGTGCAACATAAACCTCACAACCGATAATTGGCTTGATTCCTTCTGCCTTGCAGGCTTTGTAAAAATCGATACAGCCGTGCATAACACCGTGGTCGGTTATGGCAATAGCTGTCTGCCCCAACTCTTTTACGTGCTTGAGAAGAGGCTTTATTCGACAGGCACCATCAAGGATACTGTACTCCGTATGAATATGAAGATGGGTAAATTCAGTCATAATTACTTTCCTTGTCCGTAATAGGCATTTGCGCCGTGCTTACGGTTATAATGTTTATCGAGAAGGAACTGATCAATTGTTCCTGTCTGAGAATTAAGCATAAATGTATGAAGAGCCATATCTGCAACAATTTCAAGAGTTGCAGCATTTACTGATGCTTTTTCAGGAGAACTGCCCCACGCAAATACGCCGTGTGAATGTACAAGCACGCCGGGAATAGCATTTGCATCAATATTATTGTCTTTGAAATGCGCTGCTATAACTACACCCGTATTCTTTTCATAAGCTGAGTTGATTTCATCCTCAGTAAGGCTTCTTGTACAAGGAATCTCACCATATGCAAAGTCCGCATGAGTTGTGCCGAGAGCAGGTATTGACTTCCCTGCCTGAGCAAATGCAGTTGCAAACTTTGAATGGGTATGAACAGCGCCCTTAATATCGGGAAATGCCTTATAAAGCTCAATATGTGTAAGTGTATCTGAAGAGGGATTGTAGTCTGAGTCAATCACATTGCCGTCAAAATCAACCACGACCATCATTTCCCACGTAAGCTCAGGGTAAGCAACACCCGAGGGTTTAATTACAATAACACCTTTTTCTCTGTCAACGCCTGATGCATTGCCCCATGTAAAAGGTGCAAGACCGAATTCAGGTAACATCATATTGGCACGGTAAACTTCTTTCTTAAGCTGTTCAAACATATCAGAAACCTCGCATAATTACATAACTTAACATTATATATTTTACAACAAGAAGCTCTCTTTTTCAAGACCATAAAAAAATTTAATAATTCCTCACATGAAATTTGTATATATAAAACCGAAAACTCCCTGATGTTACTTCAGGGAGCTTTCGTGCCTATCAATTTTAACTAAAGAAAGGAACTCAATGCTGATCGCAAATGTTCCAAGCTTTAGAACATTCTAACATTTATGCAAAAACTAATAATAAACTTAGCAAGTCGTATTATGAATTAATTATGAATTAAA
>JAFYUD010000214.1 GCA_017549665.1 Clostridia bacterium
AAATATCACACCTGATATGTGTCGTGGCGTACCCATGCTGGCAAATGAAAATCATATTTTATGGATAAACGGAATAGGCGTTTCTGACTATGCCAAAGTTACTGAAGAAACAGAAACAATTGTCAGAATCGAATCTATTACTGAAGTGAAAGGTTGAATACATATGGATAACATCATGCTTAAAGATATTGAATCAGTTCTCTTTTCAGAAGATCAGATCAGCTCAATGATTGAAAGAATGGGCGACGAAATTTCCCGTGATTATGCGGATAAAAAGTTGCTGCTTGTTGGTATACTTAAAGGATCAATCATGGTTATGGCTGACCTTATGAGAGCAATCAAAATTCCCGCTGAGATTGATTTTATGTCAGTTTCAAGCTACGGTGAAGGCGCATCATCAAGCGGAAGAGTCCGTATTGTAAAGGATCTTGAAAAAGATATTACAGATTATGATGTTATCATTGTAGAGGATATTCTTGACAGCGGCAGAACACTTGCTTACCTTAAGAGTGTTCTTGGTGCAAGAAATCCTGCAAGTATTAAAATCTGCACTATTTTTGATAAACCCGAAAGACGTGAAATCGAAGATGTAAAAGCTGACTATGTCGGTGATGTTGTTCCTGACGAATTTATTGTCGGATACGGTCTTGATTATGCTCAGAAGTACAGAAATCTTCCGTTTGTGGGTATATTAAAAAGAGAAGTATACGAAAAATAACAGATTTGACAAGGAGAGAAAATAGTTGGAAAATCGCAACAAAAAAAAGTGGATCAGTTATCTCCCGTACGTTCTGATTCCGCTGATTCTTATTGCATCAATGTGGATGTTTTCTTCGACATCTACACAGAGTGCAAAGAAGGAATATTATGAAATCGTTCAGATGTTTGAGGATAATGAAATAGAAGAGTACGACCTTAACCTCAGCAGCGGTACTCTCGTTTATGTTCTTAAAAGTGACGGAAAGTCATACAAATATACTGTTCCGAATGTAAATCTGTTCCTTGAAGATGTTCACGAAACTGCAAAGGAAAACGATGTAAAGTTTGATTATGATGCAGGTGAAACTGCTTCATGGCTTACAAGCATGCTTCCCACAGTGCTTATGATGGGTGTACTTCTCGTTCTGATGTACTTTATGTTCAGACGAATGAATCAGTCCATAAGCTCTGAAAACAATAAAACATTAGGTTTCGGTAAAGCACGAGTTAAAACAAAAGATGATAAGCATAAAGTAACATTTGATGATGTTGCTGGTGCTGATGAAGAAAAAGAAGAGCTCAAAGAGCTTGTAGATTTTCTTCGTGATTCAAAGAAATTTCAGGACCTCGGTGCAAGAATCCCTAAGGGTGTTCTTCTTGTAGGCCCTCCCGGTACAGGTAAAACACTTCTTGCAAAGGCTGTTGCAGGTGAGGCAGATGTGCCTTTCTTCTCAATTTCAGGTTCAGACTTTGTTGAAATGTATGTCGGTGTCGGTGCTTCACGAGTAAGAGACCTTTTCCAGCAGGCTAAAAAAGAATCTCCCTCTATCATCTTTATCGATGAAATTGACGCTGTCGGCAGACACAGAGGTGCCGGTATGGGCGGCGGTCATGATGAAAGAGAGCAGACTCTTAACCAGATGCTTGTTGAAATGGACGGCTTCGGTAAAAATGACGGTGTTATAGTTATTGCTGCTACAAACCGTCCTGACATTCTTGACCCTGCACTTCTCAGACCCGGTCGTTTTGACAGACAGGTTACTGTAGGTTATCCTGATATCAAGGGTAGAGAAGAAATTCTTAAAGTTCATGCCAAAGGCAAGCCTCTTGCTCCCGATGTTGAGCTTAACAAAATTGCTCAGCAGACAGTGGGCTTTACAGGTGCTGACCTTGAAAATCTTCTTAATGAAGCAGCACTTCTTGCTGCAAGAAAGAATCTCAGAGCAATTACAATGGAAGAGATTCAGGAAGCCTCAATCAAGGTTATTGTCGGTACAGAAAAAAGATCACACAAAATCAGTGAAAAGGATAAAAAGCTTACTGCTTTCCACGAAGCAGGTCATGCTGTTGCCACATACTATCTTGAAACTCAGGATCCTGTCCGTCAGGTTTCTATTATTCCCAGAGGTATGGCAGGCGGATTCACAATGTCCGTTCCTACAGAGGATAAGCTTTATAAATCAAAGAAGAGTATGCTTGAAGATATCGTAGTTCTTCTCGGCGGCAGAGTTGCCGAGGCAATTGTTTTCGGTGATATCTCAACCGGTGCATCAAATGATATCGAGCGTGCATCTGAAATTGCAAGAAAAATGGTTACTAAGTACGGAATGAGTGATGAGCTCGGTCCCATCGCATTCGGTGCAGGTAATAATGAAGTATTCCTTGGTAAAGATTATTCAAGCATAAGAAATTATTCTGAAACTGTTGCTGCTAAAATTGATGATGTTGTTTGTTCAATCATCACAGGTGCATATAAACAGTGTGAAGAGATTCTCACTGTGCACAGAGATAAGCTTGACAGTGTGGCAGAGTATCTTATAAAGAATGAAAAAATCGATGACAAGAACTTTGAAACTCTTATGTCATCAGAATCTGTTGAAGCAGAAGAAGTGTCTGATGATGTAACAGATAATGATTGATTGACTAATAAAAAAGGCGGCATCTGAATGTGCTGCCTTTTTGGAATGTGTGTTGGCTTATGATAAATGAGAAAAGTAAAACAGGACTGTTTAAGCTTGTATATTCACTTATTATAATCAGCTTGCATACAGCATCGTTTTTATATGTGCTGTTTTCTGGTTACAACAGAATTCTCGAAGATCCGCTTGATTCAGGCGGTTATCTGATGGTTGCACTTTATTGCGGTATGCTTTTCGGTATATTCAGAATAATGGGTGCGCTGAGAGTTGGTTATAATAAGAAATTTAATATTGTTATTTCTCATGTGATCAGTATACTGGTTGTTAACTTTGTTGCTTATCTGCAGCTTAGTCTGATACATAGAGCATTTCTGCCTGTATGGTATATGCTTTTGTTGTCTGTTGTTCAGATTGCCGTATCAATACTCTGGACAGTTGTTGTATTTGTTTTTGACAAGAAATATATTTCAGTCAAAAATATGATTCTTGTTTACGGTGATAAATCGGCTGAGAGTATCATATATAAGATACTTGAAAGGGAAGACAGATACCGTATCTGTGAAACAGTTCAGTATAACAGTGAAACATATCTTCATGACGGAAATTTTGACTATGTCAAGGAGAAGATTCTCAATTATGATTCAGTAATCATTTCTAGACTTGAAAGCAGCGTCAGAAATGATCTGCTCAAATTCTGTTATGAACATGATATTGAGGTTTATCTTCCTCCCCGTATTTCAGATATTATCGTCCGTGGTGCAAAATCTCTTGATCAGTTTGATTCACCACTGATTGTGTGCCGTAACTGTTCGTTAAGTGACGGACAGCGCTTCGGAAAAAGACTGTTTGATATTATTTTTTCAGTCTTCGGAATTATTATATCTGCACCTTTGATGCTTGCTATCGCAATTGCAATCAAAGCATATGATAAAGGTCCTGTTATTTTTAAGCAGAAGCGTGTGACACTCAACGGTCAGGTGTTTGATATCTATAAATTCCGTAGCATGATTACTGATGCGGAAAAAGATAACATGGTAATCCCTGCAACAGATGATGATCCCCGTATTACCCCCGTAGGTAATATTATACGCAAGCTCAGATTTGATGAATTACCTCAGCTGTTCAATATTCTGAAAGGTGATATGTCACTTGTCGGTCCAAGACCCGAGCGGGTTGAGCATCACGAAGCATATTGTCAGCAGATTCCTGAGTTTGATTACAGAACAAAGGTGAAAGCCGGTCTGACAGGCTATGCTCAGGTAATGGGTAAGTATAATACATCACCTTATGATAAGCTCCTTCTGGATCTCGAATATATTCAGAAATTTTCATTCTTCCTTGATTTCAGTATCATATTGCTTACCGTAAAAATAGTATTTATGAAGGAAAGCACGGAAGGATTCAAAAAAACAAAAAAGGAGAATAAAAATGAAAAAGATAGTTAGTCTAGTTCTTGTTTTAATCAGCGTTTTCGCACTTTGTGCATGTAACAAAACAGAGGAAAAGCATTTTTATGATGAATTTCCCACAGGTGAAGATATTGTTACTGTAGAAGTCAAGGAAAATCCCGTTGCTACCGTAACACTTGAAAGCGGAGAGAAAATCGTAATCGAGCTGTGTTATTATTCAGCACCTAATACAGTTGCTGATTTCATTGCTCTTGCAAAGGCAGATATTTATGAAGGTATGGCTTTCAATATAGTCAGAAATAACTGCATCGTAATGATGGGTAGTCTTGATGAGAATTACGAAACACCTTATTATGTCATGGATGAGGCCGGCAAGAGTGAAAATGCACTTTCCCATGAAGAAGGTGTAGTTTCTATGATCAGAACAACTGATAATGATACTGTAACAGGTCAGTTCTTCATTCTTACAAAAAATCAGAAGCACTTTGACTCAAGATTTACAGCTTTCGGTAAGGTTATTGAAGGTATGGATATCGTCAATAAGATTGCTGCTGCAGAAAGAGATGAAAACGACAATCTTCTTACACCTTTTGTGATCAAGTCTGTTAAGGTAGACACAAACGGCGTTAAGTTCCCCCTGCCTACAATTATTCCTATAGACCGTGAGGATGGCTGATTATGAAAAAAATTATTGCATTATTACTTTCTTTATTATTAGTATTTTCCTTTGCAGGCTGTACAGAGAAAGCAGATGAGCCTTCTGATGAACCTGTAACAGAAATTCAGATAAGCAACCCCGTTGCAACAATCACTGTAAAAGATTACGGTACAATCAAAGTAGAGCTTTATTATGATGTTGCTCCCAACACAGTTCTTAACTTCATTTCGCTTGCAAACAGTGGTTTTTATGACGGACTTATCTTCCACAGAGTTATTGAAAATTTCATGATTCAGGGTGGTGATCCTGAAGGAACAGGTATGGGCGGTCCCGATTACTCAATCAAGGGCGAGTTCACTATAAACGGCTTTGAGAATAATCTCTCACACAAACGTGGTGTCATTTCTATGGCACGAGCAGGATATTCATATGACTCAGCAGGAAGTCAGTTCTTTATCTGCCAGGTTGATTATCCGTCTCTTGACGGCAATTATGCTTCATTCGGTATGGTACTTGACGGTATGGATGTAGTTGATGCAATTGCAGCAGTAGAAACAAATTATTCTGACAAGCCTCTTGAAGATGTAGTTATTGAGTCTGTTGTAGTAGATACTCATGGTCAGGTTTATGATGATCCTGTTATAATTGTGAACTAAGTGTAAAATAATAGGCATGTGTCTTGAAATCCGGTCTTTTATAATATATAATCATTATCGATTTTGAATTATGAAAGGACAGAATAAAATGAAAAGCTTACTTCACTTCTTAAAGCTCATCATCAAGCCCTTATTAAAGTTCTTTATTTTTTAATTAACGGTTTTGAAGAGACGAAACAAAAAGCGCTTGTCTTGTGAAAGATAAGTGCTTTTTTCTTTTTACTACGCAATATTTTGTACCGAATTGTGATAAATGCGTAACAAATGTGAAATATTTGTTAAAAAATTGCTCAGAAGTCTTGATTTTTATTTTTCTCTAATGTATAATTATGCTATCTTAATAGTGAAAGGGATGAAATAAATGAAGGTTATTCTTAAGCTTTTAAAGGTAGTTCTTAAGGCAATGGTTAAGCTCAACATCTTCGGTTGGCTTGGTTTTGCTGAAGATCATTCTCTTCTCGACATCGAAGGCATCGATTTCTAAGAAAATCTTTCGTATGATTAAGACTGCTGTTTTAAACAGCAGTCTTTTTCTTTTTTGAAATTATTTTGAAAATTGCCTTATAAGATGTTGAAATTTATGTTTCACTGATGTATAATATTAACATCTTAACTGAAAGGATGGCGAAATTAATGAAAGGCTTACTTCACTTATTAAAGATTGTCCTTAAGGCAATGTGGAAGCTTGGTATCATCGGCTGGGATGATGTTGCTAACATCTTAGAACAGTACGGTGAATCAGCTGAATAATTATTTCACTGAATTCAGTAACAGAATCTGCTGCGGTTCTTCCGTGGCAGATTTTTTGTTTTTGTGAATATGTTTTTATCTGAATGAATAATAATTTATCAGGTGATTTTAATGAAACGCTTGATAAATTTTGTTCCTTATTTTATAATAGTTACTGTGCTCGGATGTATATTGCTTTTAAATTTATATGGTGTCAATTCTGTAGACAGTACAGTGTCTGACACACCGCTTATTATAATTGACGCAGGTCACGGCGGTATGGACGGCGGGGCTGTTGCATCTGACGGTACACCTGAACAGCATATCAATCTTGATATTGCGTTGAAGCTTGATACATTTCTGAAAGAAAAGGGATACACTACACTGCTGACACGTTCTGATAATAATTCTATCCATGATGAAAACGCAAAAACTGTTCGTGAACAGAAGGTTTCTGATATACATAACAGATTGAAGATAATAGAATCAAATCCTGATTCTGTTTTTGTTTCAATTCATCAGAATCATTACTCAGAAAGCAGATACCACGGTACGCAGGTTTTTTATTCTGAAAATAACCGGAACAGCAGTATTCTTGCGCAGTGTATCCAGACATCAGTAGTAAATGCATTACAGCCGGATAATAAACGTAAGATAAAACCCTCAGGATCATCTGTTTATTTACTTTATCATTCTACAGTCCCGTCTGTAATGGTTGAGTGCGGTTTTCTTTCTAACCCTGATGAAACTGAAAAACTTAAAGATGAAAAATACCGTCAGCAGCTTGCAGAAGCTATCGCTGACGGAATCTGTAACTATATAACATCTGCCCGTAAAACGGAGCAAACAGGATTTTAAACACGAAACGAGGACTGAAAAGTGGCAAAGAGTAAGACATTATATATCTGCAATCAATGTTCATACGAGTCTGCAAAATGGTACGGGCAGTGTCCGTCATGCGGTGAATGGAACTGTATGGAGGAAACTGTTGCAGTTTCAGCGCCTTCAAAGCGCACTTCATATTCAGTATTATCAGGTAAGGCAACACCGATAGACGAGATCAGTGAAACTTCTGAAATCCGTTATGATACAGGTATTTCTGAATTTAACCGGGTCCTTGGCGGCGGTCTTGTCAAAGGTTCACTTGTTCTTATCGGCGGTGATCCCGGCATAGGAAAATCGACCATTCTGCTTCAGGCTTGCTGTAATCTTTCTGAGAAGAAGAAGGTTCTTTATGTTTCAGGTGAAGAATCTGCAAGTCAGATCAAGCTCAGAGCTTCAAGACTCGGTGTCTACAGTAAAAATCTTCTTGTTTTATGTGAAACTGATGCGGAAGGTATTATCAGTGTAATAAATCAGGAAAAGCCCGAAGTTGTTATCATTGATTCAATACAGACAATGAGCCTTTCTGATATCCAGTCCTCAACAGGAAGCATAACTCAGGTCAGAGAATGTACAAACCTCTTTATGCGTACAGCAAAGTCATTGTCAATTCCTGTTTTCATTGTCGGCCATGTAAATAAGGACGGTAATATTGCAGGTCCTAAGGTGCTTGAGCATATTGTTGACACGGTGCTTTATTTTGAAGGCGATAAGAATATGTCTTACCGAATTCTCAGAGCCGTTAAGAATCGTTTCGGCTCTACAAATGAGATCGGTGTTTTTACTATGAATGATAATGGTCTTCAGGAGGTGCCTAATCCTTCTGAAATGCTTCTTGAAGGCAGACCTAAAAATACATCGGGAACATGCGTAATGTGTGTTATGGAAGGCTCAAGACCGATTCTTGCTGAAGTTCAGGCGCTTGTAACGCCTACAGGTTTCGGTACACCACGAAGAATGACCAACGGTTATGATTTTAACCGTATGGCAATGTTAATTGCTGTGCTTGAAAAAAGAGCAGGATATTACTTTGCAAATACAGACTGCTATCTCAATATTGTCGGCGGACTTAAAATTGATGAGCCGGCTTCAGATCTGTCAGTTGTTCTTGCTCTTGTTTCTTCTCTTAAAGATATGATTCTGAAAGATGACGTTATCGCATTCGGTGAAATCGGACTTGCAGGAGAAATAAGAGGCGTGTCCAATGCTCATCAGCGAGTGAATGAAGCAATAAGATTAGGCTTCAGGAAAATTATAATTCCTTATCACAACTATAAGTCATTGCCCGAGGAGCTTAAAAATCAGGCTGAAATTGTAGGTGTGCGCAGAATCCGTGATGCGTTTACGGAAATTGTTTTATGAGGCAAGCTGTATTAGCATCAGGTCTGAAAGAAGCTGCAATCAAAAAGCTTGAACAGATGGGGATTGAGATTATCACATTCCATGATAATGAATCTGTCGGCTGTCATGTTCGTAATCATGCAGACCTTTCATTTCTTGATTATAACGACGGAACATTTTTTATC
>JAFYUD010000215.1 GCA_017549665.1 Clostridia bacterium
AAGCTCGGGGTCCCATGAGCATGATGATGTAGCCGCGGGAGGGAAACAGGTTGTAGGAACTGAATTACCGAGACCTACACCGTCTGAAGCTTTCTTATCGGGATTCTTTTTACGAAGACCGTGAGGGCCGTCCGTAACCATAATCTGAGGAAGTCCGAGTTCCTTTGACTCCTCAAGCTGCCAGTAGTTAAAGCCTGAAACAAAAGCTGCCTTCTGTTCAAGGGTCATTTTTCCAACTATTTCGGGATGTTTCATAGAGATTTATTAGCTCCTCTCAACATATTAACACTTCTATTATAAATCATTATAATCAATCTTGCAATCCTTAAAATAAAATTCTTTATCATAATCGGTAATTTCTCTGAGAACCTTGCAAGGATTGCCGACAGCCACAACATCGGACGGGATATCTTTTGTCACAACACTGCCTGCACCGATAACCACGTTGTCACCGATTGTAACACCGGGTACGATAACTGCGCCTGCACCTATCCAGCAGTTTCTGCCTATGTGAACGGCTTTATTGTACTGATATGTCTTTTCTCTCAGCTCAGGGTCAATGGGATGACCTGCTGTGGCAACAGTTACATTAGGTCCGAAAAGTGTGTAATCACCAACATATATATGTGTATCATCAACCATTGTCAGGTTGAAATTTGCGTATACACATTTTCCGAAGTGAACATTATGACCGCCCCAGTTTGCATGAAACGGAGGCTCGATGTAGCAATCCTCCCCTATTTCAGCAAACATATCCTTGAGCATTTCCTGACGCTTTTCCTGCTCTGTGGGTCTCGTCATATTGAAATCGTACAGCTTTTCAAGGCACTGAAACTGCTCGGTCATTATTTCTTCATCTCCGGGAAGATACAGCTTCCCGGAATGCAGTTTTTCTTTA
The DNA here is from genome assembly GCA_017549665.1 of Clostridia bacterium. The sequence continues at coordinate 899 of JAFYUD010000215.1, forward strand.
TTTGTCATTATTTACTCCATTTTTTACATATCAATGAGTTCAAGAGTAAAGCCGAATGTAAACTCTTTATCATCAAGCAGTCTCTTGTTCTCAGGTGTGTCAAATGCTTTTTCTTCACTGAAGCCTGTAAATCTCCAGTCAATATCAAAGTATGTGCAGTTTTCACTTTCAAGCTCGAAATCGTGAGCCTTTTCTGTAAGCTGCTCAGCAGAATAATGAGAAGCATTGAATGAGAAATCCTTTATACCCTTACCGACAACACGGATACCTGCTCCGCCTGCAGCACCAACATCTGCTCTTCTTGTTCTGTAGTGAGAGGAATTTTCCTGAGGACGTACGTAATGCACAAAGTTGTCTGTAACTGTCAGTTCATACTCACCGTAACGGCATGCCTGCCAGCGGTCGGGATAGCTTTCTGTTTCACCGAGACCGAAGTAACGGATAAGCTCGCATTCATTCTTCATAGTCAGTTCAATACCGAGTCTGGGAAGCACGGGAACATTTTCTCTGACTGTACCGTCAGCATCAATATCAAGTGTTCCGTCATTATTGAATGTATATCTGACATTCATTTTTATAACAGGAGGATTTGCAGGACCGCCGAGGGCAATCTTTGTATCAATAACAACAGAATCATCATTTACTGTAACATCAGTGCTGTATGTCTTCTGTGCAATGTGATCAAAATGATTGAGCATCCATGCATCAACAGAGCCTCTGTTATATACGGGTGCGTGCCAGATTCTGAACTTTGAAGGTGCTTCAAGAAGCTCCTTGCCGCCTCTTACAATTGAATTTATACGTCCGTAAGGCTTATCGAATACATATTTATTCTCACCGCACTCAATTGTCACGTAACGGTCACCCTGAATGCAGCTGAGAGCCGATTCTGCCTTTTCACAAGCATTCTTCATACCCTCAATTTCAAACTGCATAAAGCCCGTCTCATAGCCTTTTTCAGCCCATTCAGTATCATTCCTCTGATAAACACTGACTGTAAGGAAATTGTTTTCACCAAGCTCAAAATCAGCAGGATTAAAGAGCTTGTATTTTTTCTGACCGAGAGGTGCGATATCAAGAGAATCAATCTCACCTGAAGCGAGAATTTTATCTCCGCTTGTAAGAGTCCACCTTGCGCCGAAATCGGAAAGAGAGGTGAAGTATCTGACACTCTTTACTGTCAGCTCTCCGTTTTCATATGAGCCTCTGAACTGCTCATAAACCTTCTTCATATCGTAGAAGCCGGGACGGGGTGTTCTGTCTGCAAAAACAAGACCGTCGATACAGCAGATTCCGTCATTGGGGAAATCACCGAAATCGCCGCCGTAATAATATCTGGGGTTACCGTTTTCATCAGGGAAATTGACAACGTGATCAGCCCATTCCCAGATACAGCCGCCGCAGAAATTATCATACTTATCAACAAGCTCCCAGAAGGGATAAACATTACCTGTTGACATTGAGCAGACATATTCGCACATATAGAAGGGCTTGTCATATTTTTCGTCATTCAGATAATTCTCAGAATACTCATAGCCGGGATACATTCTGCTTTCAACATC
>JAFYUD010000216.1 GCA_017549665.1 Clostridia bacterium
GTTAACGTATTTCTGAGCTGTGCCTGCAGTCATGATGCCTGCAGCTCTTGAGCCTGCAATCTGGAGTGCGCCACGGGGTCTTTCACGGCAACCCATAGCAAGAACAACAGCAGTTGCCTTGATCTGAATAAGACCGTCAACAGTATTTACTGCAGTAACAACCTTGTCATCGCTTACGGAAAGCACCATTGTATTGATTTTGACATCAATATCAGTCTCTTTTACAAGATCAATGAACTTTGCCGCATATTCGGGGCCTGAAAGCTCTTCACCGAAGTAATGAAGACCGAAGCCTGTATGAATACACTGCTCAAGAATACCGCCGAGAGTTTCAGCACGTTCGAGAATAATGATTTTCTCAACACCGCATTCTTTTGCTTTAAGTGCAGCAGCCATACCTGCGGGGCCGCCGCCGACTACTACGAGATCATAGTTAATCATCATTCTCACCTCACTTTGTTTTTTCAAACAGGATGTTTGAATTTCCGCCGAATTTTGTGATTTCATTTACATCGCAGCCAAGCTCACGGGCAAGGATTTCAACAACCTTTGAACCGCAGAAGCCGCCCTGACATCTGCCCATTCCGGCTCTTGTTCTTCTCTTGACACCGTCAACGTCTCTTGCGCCTGCAGGAGCCTTGATTGCATCGATGATTTCACCTTCGGTTATGGTTTCGCAACGGCAGATGATTCTTCCGTATGCGCTGTTCTTTTTGATAAGCTCTGCTCTTTCTTCATCACTCATGTGTCTGAATCTTACGGGAGCTTCTCTTGTGTCATCGTAATCAGCCTTTACTGTTGCATCGGGGAATACACCCTTTACGATGTCCTCGATGTATTCTGCAATAGCAGGTGCAGATGAAAGACCGGGAGACTCAATACCTGCTGCATTGATAAGTCTTGAATTCTTCTCGCTGATGCCGATGATGAATTCGTGAGCAGCAGCATGAGCACGAAGACCTGTGAAAGATGTGATAGCGTTTCTTGTGTTAACTGAGGGAACGCTCTTTACAGCATATTTTCTTACGTCATTGAGACCTGAGTTTGTAGTGTTTACGTTTGTCTTGTCATCGATATCTTCAGCAGTGGGGCCGACGAGAAGATTGCCGTCAACAGTGGGGGACACAAGGATACCTTTACCCATCTTGCTGGGGCACTGGAAAATTGTGCAGCTTACTGTATTGCCTACAGCTCTGTCAAGAAGGAAGTATTCACCTCTTCTTGCAGTGATGCTGATTGAATCATCACCTGCCATAGCAGCCAGGTCATCAGAGAAGACACCTGCGGCATTGATAACGTATTTTGCTTCAATCTTACCCTGTGATGTCTCGAGTACAAGACAGTCATCAGTAGTTTCAACAGCTTTTACTTCACAGTTTCTGATGAATTCAACACCGTTTGAAACTGCACATTCTGCAGCTGCGATTGTAAGCTCGTAAGGACATACGATACCTGCAGAGGGAGCATAAAGTGCAGAAGTTGATTCTTTGCTGAGGTTAGGCTCTTTAGCAAGAAGCTCTTCCTTTGAAAGAATTGTAAGATCGGGTACACCGTTTGCATTACCTCTTGCAAGAAGAGTCTTGAGATGCTCGTCCTCTTCCTGAGAGAAAGCAACAACGAGTGAGCCGTTGTTGATATAAGGTACATTGAGCTTTCTGCATGTTTCGGGCATCATAGCGCAGCCCTTGACATTCATTTTAGCCATAAGTGAGCCTTCTGCCGCATCAAAGCCTGCGTGGACTATACCGCTGTTAGCTTTTGTTGCGCCCATAGCCACATCGTTGCATTTTTCAAGAAGTGCAATTTTAAGATTGTACTTTGAAAGTGCACGTGCTGTCATAGCGCCGGTAACACCTGCGCCGACAATTGCAATATCGTACATCATGTATAATAACTCCTTTTGGATTTAATTTAACGCTTTACATTATATCAAATTAAGAAAATAAAATCAATAGAAAATAAAACGCATATAAGAAAATTTTATCTGAAATTTTCCAATAAAGAATAGGGAATACGGAGATTTCCGCTTCCTGTGCCGATTGCATAACCGTCTTTGTTCTTGCCGTGGAAGTCGGAGCCGCCTGTAAGCTTAAGTCCAAGATCAGAAGCAAGCTTTCTGTAGCGGATGTTCATGTCTTCCGTATATTCTGTGTAGTAGCCTTCAACAGCATCAAGCCCTGCGGCCTTAAGTCCTGAAAGAAGTGTGTAAAGTTCCTCGTCAGATCTGTTTGTCTGATTAAGATGTGCAAGGGAGGTGAAGCCGCCGCTTTTCTTTATGATTTCGATTGCTTTTTCGGGAGAGAGTGTCTCTCTTTTTACATAAGCGGGCGTGCCTATGCCAAGATACTTTTCAAATGCTTCCTTTACGGTTGAAACATAACCCTTCTTTATCATTGCACGGGCAATCTGACTTTTTCCTACAACGTTGGAGGATGCGAATTCAAGTGTATCATCAAGTGTAACATCAAAGCCCATTGCCTGAAGCTTATTGATAACCTCGGTATTTCGGGAATCACGGCTCTTTATAAGGTCGTCGAGCACATTTCTTATTTCGGGACAATCAAGTGAGAAATTGAGTCCTATGAGATGCAGCTTTGTATCAGTTGTAACGGAAAACTCGATACCTGTTATAACTTCGATTCCGTATTTTTTGCCCGCTTCAATAGCTTCCTCAAGTCCTGCAATAGTGTCATGGTCTGTAAGGGCAATTGCAGAAAGTCCTGCATCCTTTGCAGCTTTTACGACTTCTGTGGGGGTAAACGTTCCGTCAGATGCAGTGGAATGGGTGTGTAAGTCGATGTATTTTTCCAAATTATATCATCCTTTCGGCAAAATCTTCAATTTCGTCAAGCATATTGTTGATATTGATAATATAGCTCTTCATTTCTTCATCAGTTGAGA
>JAFYUD010000217.1 GCA_017549665.1 Clostridia bacterium
GCTGATACCTGTCTGTTCGTCTGCGTAGTGTTTTTTGAGTTCCATATTCTTTTCCTCCGTTAATTTATTATTCTTTGCGAGGACGTTGTAAACAGCGTTATATGGTCATTTTCTTGAATATCCTTAAATAAAGTAGTCCCCAACTCGTCTGTAAGTAATCTTATTATTTTTCATAGTATTTATCCTTTCTTTTTACTCTGTTTAAGTAAGGTAGGGAGTGCAGAATACTATGTTTGAAGCCGGTTTTACTTGTATTTTGAGTAAATCCCTTATGAACACTCGCACCACGGAAGTAACCTGCATTTGTCTCAGACTTATGGAGGTTATTTTTTTATTTTACATAACTTTTGCACTGTTGCATTCCGAAAATACATAGGTGCTTATTTTTTTTGCTTAAATCAGATGCAATGTCAGATTCAAAAAGAGAAAAATTCAGAGGATATTTAATAATTAAAAATTATTCAACATTAATCTTAAATTTGTAAGAAGTTTGTAAGATGTAGTGGAGTATAATAATACAAATGTTTACATCAAATAAATGAAATTACTTTTGAAATATAAGAAATCAATATCTCAGAATTTTGAACGAGGTCAGCATTATGAAAATGAAGTATCAGCTTGGCGTTATGGATCTGTATCCGATTGCCGCAAACAAAACTCAGATTGAAAATAATCCTTTTCTTCAGGCTAAATTAAAGGAGCCGGTAGATGCAGAGCGCTTATATGCAGCGGTAAAGCAGACTCTGTGCGAATATCCGCTTTTTGCCTGCACCTTGCGATACAAGAAGGGATACTATCTCGAAACAAACGAAAAAGAATTTCAGCTGATCAATGCAGCCGAAGAAAACAGACCTCTTGCCTTTGGAGATGCAACAAACGGCTTTATGTGGCAGATGTGTTATGATCAATATACCATTTCCTTTGAATGGTGTCACGCAATCAGTGACGGCAGAGGTGGTTTTTCATTCTTTTCATCAGTGCTGTGCCATTATTTTGGTGCAGACATGCCGACTGAGCCTGCATTGGAGCTTGGTCTTGAAAGCTTCTACGACAAAACGGAAAACGGAATTCCTCAAAAGAAACAGGAACCCGGTTTTGCAGCCAATGCAATTCCCTTTATCAAACGTGGATATAAAACAGATTGTCACATTCTGAAAGTACCGATGCGTGAGGTGCTTACCGCTGCAAAGAAGAACGACTCTTCTCCTGCTGCAGTATTGCCTCCTTTGATTTCTATGGCACTTCGCAAACACATGAACCCGAAAGCAAAAAATAAAAATGTCAGCTGTAATGTTGTAATTGACTGCCGTGGTCCCATGCGTTTTCAGACAATGCATAACTGTATTATTTCCAAGGTCATTACCTATATCGACCGTTATGACACAATGGACTTTGCGCTCGTCAGCACAATTTATCGTGCGCTTCTCGACCTTGCTGTGCAGCCTGAAAATATTGTTAAGGCAGCAACGGAAACTGTTGATATGATAAAACCGATTGTTGCCATTAAACCTCCCTTACTTCAGAAAGCTCTTGCAAAGGTTGTTGCAGGTGTAATGAAACATTCAGACAGCAATTTCACCTTCACTTATCTCGGAAGAATGGACCTGCCTGATGAAGTAATGGCAGGGCTTGCTGACTTCAATTTCCGTTCCTGGACAGATTTCGGCGAATGCAACGTAGCTGCCGTTGATTTTTGCGGTACGCTTATTCTGAATATTTGCGAAAACTATCAGGACAAGCAGATTATTCCTGATTTTATCGATATTTGCAAAACTGTAGGAATTCATTTTGAAACAGTTGAAGAACTTAAATATGAGCAGGCTAATTTAAGACTTACAAACTGAAGCAAAGTTCATCCATACCCCTGTTAATCAGGGGTTATTTTTTACCCTCTTTACAAAACAGACAATTTGATATACAATGTAGTCAAATAAAATAATACTGACTTCAGAGTTCAGTATTCGGGAGATGAATAAAATGAAGGTTACATGGTACGGCACAGCAACTATAGGTATTGACGACGGAAAAACACGGCTTCTTTTTGATCCGTTTGTCCGCATGAATAAGCGTATTGAAACTACTCCTATTGAAGCTTTTGCAGGCTTTGATGCAGTTTTGCTTACACACGGTCATTTTGACCACATGCTAAGCGTTCCCGATCTTACCAGAATAGATAATAATGTTCAGGTTTATTGTACTGAAAGTCCTAAGAATTCACTTGAAGGTATGGGTGTTGCTTCTGAGCGTATAACCGAAATCAAACCCGGTGACGAAATACACATCGGTGACTACACAATCCGTCCCCGCAGATTCAGACACCTTGTATTTGATCCTGTTTATATTCTTTCTGTTGTTCCTAAATGCGCAGTGATGCTTCCAAGGTTAATATGGCAGTTCAGCACAACAAAAACTATGCCTGAGGCAGGAGAGACTGTTGCATATGAAATTGACGCTCACGGCAAGAAGATTTTTCTTACAGGAACTTTCCGTGAATTCCCGTGTGAAGAATATCCAAAGGATGTTGATCTTTTCATTCTTGCTATCGGTGGATGCGTATTTATGCCTGAAAAGACAAAAGACTTTATAGCTCGTTACCATCCGAAGAAAATTCTTGTTGATCATATTGATAATGCTTTCCCGCCAATGACCAGGGAAGTGAATCTTGAAAGATTGCGTAAAACTATAAAGAAGAATCATCCTGACATTGAATTTATAATTCCCGAAATCTGTAAAGAAATTGAAGTATGACATATACCGAGGACAGGCAAATCCTGTCCTTTTTTATTATATATTAAAAGTTAAGGGTTGCATAAAATTATAATTGATGGTATAATTTTTGTTAATGTTAAATTCTGGAGGATTGATTATGTCCGAAAAAACAAACAAAAAATATATGAAAAAATCGGAAATAGCTACCTTTGGTATCGGTCTTTTCGGTGTTGCTCTTCTTACAGGCTGGATGCCTGATTACACTGCAACATTCTTTGCTGATTTTGCATTCAAAGGCAAAGGCTTTGATCCCGACACAATGTCTAATATTATTTCCGTAGTATTTCTCGTTGCAGGTATTGTAGGTGCTGTATGCGAGCTTGTTATCGGTTATCTTGTTGATAATACAAGATCTAAATTCGGTAAAGTCAAGCCATGGGTCGGCTTCGGTGTTATCCCGCTGGCAATAATTTCAATGCTTGTTTTCGTTGCACCAAATACATCAAATCAGACACTTGCTATCATCTGGATGTTTGTTGTTTATTCTGTTTATACGATGGTTTGCTGTGCTGTTGAAAGTCCTGCAAACTGTTTCGGTTCACTTTGTTCGCCTAACCCCTCAGAAAGATCCGGTGCAATTTCTATTGCATCATTCCTTCGTTCTGTAGGTCAGTCAGGCGGTATGGTTGTTGTACTCGTTGTCGGTCTTGTCATGAAAGCAATTATGGGTGAGCAGCAGTATAAAAATGCTGAAGGACAGGGTCTCGACCTTGTTATTTCAACAGGCATTTGCGCACTCGGTCTTATTCTGTTTGTAATGATTTTCTTCGCAAACAATAAGGAAAGAGTTCCTTTTACTCAGGAAAAAGTAAGCCTTAAGGATGCTGTAAAGGTTGTTTTTACAAATAAGAATCTTCTTATGGTTTCACTTACAAAGCTCTTCGGCTTCGGCCGTGGTGTTTACGGCACAGTTTCTCTTTATATTGCCATTTACCTTCTCGGTTCAAAAGACCTCAAGCTCGGTCTTCTTCTTCCTATGGGTATCGGTACTGCTGTAGGAACACTTCTCGTAAACCTTGTTCTCAAAAAATTCTCAACAAAGCAGACATACATATTATTCTGTATCTACGGCGCATCATCAATGGCAATCCTTTTCCTTGTTTCAAGGGGAATCGGCTTCAATGACGGACTTATTATTCCTTTCCTCATTCTTAATTTCTTCTGTGGTCTTCAGCACGGCAACACAAATGTTACTCCCAACATCATGATTGCTGACTGTGTAGATGAAATAGAATATAAGACAGGAAAGCGTCAGGAAGGTCTTGCATATGCGGGATACGGACTTTTCTCAAAAATTGCATCTGCATTCACAAAAGCATTAGGACCCTGGCTTCTTTATACTTGGTCAGGATATCTTGTTTCAACTGATACAAACGTTGCGTATGCAGCTCAGACAGACGGCACTCTTAACAAGCTGCTCATGATTTATACTATTATTCCTGCAGTTTTCGTAGTACTTCAGGGTGTACCCATTCTGTTCTATGATATGGTTGGCGAAAAGAAAGATAAAATCACAAAAGAACTTATCGAGCGCCGTGAAGCAAACGGCACTGCAACAAAGGAGTGATAATTATGTCAGATAACAAAAAAGAATTCAATACCAAACTCTATGGCATAGTTTCATTTGTTGCAGTAGCTGCAATACTTGCAACTTTATGTGTAACTACATTCAAGGCCAAATATACAGGCTTCCATCCTGATGAGCTTGCAAAGACTTATGTAGATACCATTGTTCAGTCAGGTGACGGATATAATGCATACAAAAACACTCTTGTCAGTAAGAGTGATAAATACGGTGATTTTATTCGTGAAAATTATATTTACCCTGCAATTTACAGAAACACTCAGTATAAAACAGGGGATGATATATCTGCATTTGAAGGATATAATAATGAGAAATACATGAGTGATACTACAATCAATGATGACGGTACATTGTCAGGTAAGCTTATTGATGAAATGTATCCCTTCTATGAAAAAATAGTGGCAGATTACGGCTGGGATAATTACGATTATATTTTCTCAAATTACATTGGCAAGCTTATTGAAGTAAGAAGTGAAATCTACGGTGATGATTACCTCACTGACGAAATCTTCTTCACAGCATTTGAAGCAAATGTTGCAATGTATGCAGCTAAGCTTACAGGCACTGAGGATACATTTGATGAAAACAGTGGTGTACAGCTTACTTATAAATCTGAAGGCATTTATGAAAAGAAATACGGTGAAGATTATAAATTTACTGCAAACACAACTGCAACTACAGATGTTGATATTGAAACATATAAAGCAGCCGTTGATAATGAGCTTTTTAAGCTTTACGGAGTATCAGCTGGTGATATTTCTCAGGTTAATATATGCACAGTCGATGTAACAGATAAAAACGGGAACGTAGTAACTTCCTGTGATGTAACAGTTGTGAAAATCGGTCTTGCATGGTATGTTGATAACACAGCAACATCAACCGTATCACTTTATAATTTCTACAAATAAAAGAATTCCCCTGTGGTAAGAATGATTACCATAGGGGATTATTATTTAATCTGATGACAGTATATTTTTTAAAGCATCAATTTCTTCATCTGTTGTTGCCCAGCTTGTGGCAAAACGGATAACTGTATGTTCATCATCGTATTTTTCCCAGAATGAGAAATTAACATATTCTCTTATTTTGTCGAGACGTTTATTCTCAACGATAACAAATTGCTGATTTGTAGGGGATTCCCACGCAAATTCAAATCCTGTTTCTTTAAGTACTGCTTTAAGTCTTTCAGCAGATCTTATAGCATTTTCTGAAATTTTAAAATAAAGATCATCTGTAAATAATGCATCAAACTGAACACCGAGCAATCTGCCTTTTGACATCAGTGCGCCGTGTTGTTTTATAACTGCAGTGAAATTCTTGGGTAAAACAGACTTTTTGATGACGATCGCCTCACCGCATAAAGCACCGACTTTTGTACCACCTATATAAAAGACATCACATAATTCTGCTATATCAGATAAAGTCACATCATTTTCTTTACTCATAAGACCGTAACCGAGTCTTGCGCCGTCTGCATAAAGATACATATTGAATCGTTTGCATATTGCAGAAATTTCTTCAAGCTCCGACTTTGAATAGAGTGTTCCGTTTTCGGTAGGAAATGATATGTAAACCATTCCCGGATAAACCATATGCTCATGATTTTCATCATTGTAGAAAGTTTCAGCATACCTGCATAACGCCTCAGAATTGATTTTACCGTCAGTATGAGGAATAGTAAGCACCTTATGACCGTGATACTCAATTGCACCTGCTTCATGTACGCTTACATGACCTGTGTCTGCAGCTATTACACCCTCACAGCTTTTTAACAAAGACGAAATAACTATCATATTTGTCTGTGTTCCTCCTGATATAAAGAACACATCTATATCTTCACGCTTGCACGCTTGTTTAATTTTACTTTTTGCGCTTTCACAGTAACAATCACTTCCGTAGCCGGGAAGCTTATCATTATTGGTTTCAATTATTCTTTTCAGTACTTCAGAATGAGCACCGTTGTTATAATCACATTCAAAAGATAACTTATTCATTTTCTTCACCTTCCTGAATTATTATGCATTTACAATTATAATTTGTCAACACTAATATTGATTTTACGGCATACAAAATTCATCATGTTTTTTTATATACAATGTCTAATTGAAAAAAATATAGAATTAGAGTAAAATAAAGTAAACCAAAAGGAGGTTTTTGATATGAAAATTACATTTATGGGTGCAGGAAGTACCGTATTTGCAAGAAATGTTATCGGTGACTGCATGTGCTCTGAAGCTCTCAGAGACAGCGTGTTTGCACTTTATGATATTGACGGTGAAAGACTCAAAGAGAGTCAGACAATTCTGGAAGCAATAAGAAGCAATAAAGGCGGCCACGGTAAAATAGAATGCTACCTTGGAGTTAAAAACCGCAAGGATGCACTCAGAGGAGCAGATTTTGTTATTAACGCAATCCAGGTCGGACTTTATGATCCTTGCACAATCATCGACTTTGAAGTACCTAAGAAGTATGGTCTGAGACAGACTATCGGTGATACTCTCGGTATCGGTGGCATTATGCGTGCCTTAAGAACAATTCCCGTTATGGCTGATTTTGCTGCTGATATGGAAGAAGTATGCCCCGATGCATATTTCCTTAATTACACAAACCCCATGGCTATGCTTTCAGGCTATATGCAGAGATACACAGGTGTTAAGACAGTAGGCCTCTGCCACAGTGTACAGACCTGCTCAGAAGACCTTTTTAAGCAGTTGGGTATGGAAGATAAGCTTGAGGGCAGAAAAGAGCTTATAGCAGGTATAAATCACTTGGCATGGCTTCTTGAAATCAAGGACAAAAACGGTGTTGATCTGTATCCTGAAATCAAGAGTAAGATTGATGAAAAGATTGCCGATCCTGAATTTGGAAACAAAGTCAGACTTGAGTATATCAAGAATTTCGGATATTACTGTACAGAATCAAGTGAGCATAATGCAGAATATAACATGTTCTATATCAAGAGTAAGTATCCTGAGCTTATTGAAAGATATAATATTCCTCTTGATGAGTATCCCAGAAGATCTATCAACCAGA
>JAFYUD010000218.1 GCA_017549665.1 Clostridia bacterium
AGCAACGAAGTCTGTTTCGCAGTTGATTTCTACAAGAGCACCTGCTGTAGCATCCTTGCATGTAGCAACGATACCTTCTGCAGCAACACGGCTTGCCTTCTTAGCTGCTGAAGCAAGACCCTTTTCTCTGAGAATTTCTATAGCCTTATCGATGTCACCGTCTGTTTCAACGAGTGCCTTCTTACAATCCATCATACCAACGCCTGTCTTCTCACGAAGAGCCTGAACGTCTTTAGCTGTAAATGCCATTTTAATTTCCTCCAATTTGTTAAATAATTTTAAAATAAGCCCGCACCTGAATATGTACGGGCTTTGAATAATCTTAAATTATTCAGCTGCTTCTTCAGCTGCTTCTTCAGCTGCGGGAGCAACCTGCTCGCCCTGTCTGCCTTCGATAACAGCGTCAGCCATTGCGCCTGCAATAAGCTTAACTGCACGGATAGCGTCGTCGTTACCGGGGATAACGTAGTCAACTTCGTCGGGATCGCAGTTTGTGTCTACGATAGCAACGATGGGTATACCGAGCTTCTTAGCTTCAGCAACAGCAATTCTTTCCTTTCTGGGGTCAACGATGAACATTGCTGCGGGCATCTTCTTCATCTCTGTGATACCGCCGAGGAACTTCTCAAGCTTTTCGATTTCAAGCTGGAGCTTAGCAACTTCCTTCTTGGGGAGAAGGTCGAATGTGCCGTTTTCTTCCATAGCCTTGAGCTGTGCAAGTCTTCTGATTCTGAGTTTGATTGTAGTGAAGTTTGTAAGCATACCGCCAAGCCATCTTGCGTTAACAAAAGGCATGCCGCAACGCTCTGCTTCTTCCTTAACTGAATCCATTGCCTGCTTCTTTGTGCCGACAAAAAGGATTTCATCACCGTTTTCAGCTACCTGACGAACGAACATGTAAGCGTCCTCAAGCTTCTTAACTGTCTTCTGAAGGTCGATGATGTAGATTCCGTTACGCTCTGTGAAGATGTACGGAGCCATTTTGGGGTTCCATCTTCTTGTCTGGTGTCCGAAATGAACGCCGGCTTCAAGAAGCTGTTTCATTGATACTACTGCCATAATTTTTTTCCTCCTTAAATTTAACCGCCGCAGCCGTCACCTCCGCATGGAACATCTTTGATGCAGGGTCACACGAATGGACTGCGTGAGTTTTAGCTTGTAAATTATACCACAAGAAAACTCATTTTGCAATAGGAAAAGAGAGTTTTTTTGTGGTATTTAAGTCCATTATTTTAGATGAAATGCACAAACAATAATTTAAATGTACAATGTGCAGTGAACAATGTACAATTAAAATTCAACACCGAAGGTGTTCCGATAATTGTAAATTGTACATTATAAATTGTTAATTCAGAAAAATAAATTCTTACTTAAGGTACTCCATATATACCCAGCCCTCTACGTCGTCAACGAATATCTTACCCCAGCTGCCTTTGATTTCTTCAACCGTTACAGTGTCGCCTTCAGAAAGAGAGCCGATGATTTCACCCTCAGTTGAGTGTGTGCTTCTGACATTGAGATTTGTGTTTGAGCCGTTGAGTGTTACTGTGTAGATACCGGTCTTGAATTCAACAACCTCAAGATTTGATTCGGTTTCCTTTGCTGTTGTTGTTTCCTGCTGCGCATCGGGTGTCTCATTGGGAGTGAACTTAAGGTCTGCAAGCTTTACCCAGCCTGTATAATTATTGAATGTTGTCTTGCCGAAATCATCCTTGATTTCAGTGATTTCAATAATTGTCTTGTTGGGGATTGTTGCAATGATTCTCTGATCAGTGACTGATTTGTAGACAAAGACATTGTTCTGTTCTGTATAAACAGTGTAGACACCTGTCTGTTCAACATATGAATTGTCGATAGCTTCATCAGATGCTGCTTCATTTTTCTTTGTGGGCTTTTCAAGTGTGCCTGATGAAATAGATGACTGCGGCTCGTCATCAGTTGTGATGATTCCGAACTGCTTGCCGAGCTGAGTAACACCGAAGATAATGATTGCAAGACCTGCGATAACAGCAATTGCAAGAATGAGATATTTTACATTGAAATTGAACTGAGGCTTATTGCGTGAATGATCACGGATGACCTTACCTCTTGCGGGAGGCTCGTCATCATACAAAGCATCGCTGTCTTCATCGTAAAAATCATCATAGTTCTCTTCTGCGTCGTCATATTCCTGCTCGACAGTGAAGTTTATTCTTCTTTCGGGATCTGCATATTCTTCCTCTTCTTCTTCAGGCTCGTATGCTTTGACTTCCTCTTCCTGCTTACGGCTTCTTGACATGAACATTCTGTCATATTCAAGCACGTCAGCTGTTGCCTTGTCGTAAGTATGAGGATCGGTATATACAGGAGCGTTGGGATCACTGCTGAAAATATCAGTGATGTTGATTGTTTTTTCAGTCGGCTTTGCAGCATCATCTGTAACGGGCTTGTAGACGATTGTTGTCTCAAGCTCGGGAATGCTGCTGACAGGCTCATTGATTATTGCCTGCTCTTCGGCGGAAGTGATTACTCTGCCACATTTAGGGCAGCACTTTTTTCCCTGAGGTATTTCAGTTGAACATACACGACATTTCATTATGTTTCCTCCTGCTTCTTTTTTAATTTATTGAAAAAGTTATCTCTTTTTTCTTTAATACGTTTTTTTCTTTCTGCAGTTTCTTCTGCAGCAGGCTTGTATACTCCGTTTTCACAGATGAATACGTCACCGGCATGAATGTCCGACGGAAGATTTGCAATATCTTCATTGTACACCCTGCCTTCATCGTCAGTAAAAACTGCAGTCGAATTTTCTTCAATACGGTCAAGAGTATAATACATAGTTACTGCTCCTTCATTTCAAGAGTGTAACCGTCGGCTGTACAATGAACGGAAATTGTACTGCAGATATCTGTACGATAATATTTTACATTATTTTCATCCAGAGTTTCAAGTGTTTTTTCTGAAGGATGATTATATCTGTTGTTAAGACCGCAGGAAATGATGCCGATTTCGGGTGAAATCTGAGCAATGAACTTCTTGTAAGAAGAAGTAGAGCTTCCGTGATGAGCAATTTTGAGAATGTCGATATCAAGCATAGGATATTTTTCCATAATCTGCTTTTCAACGGACTTCTCCATGTCACCTGTGAGAAGGAAGGATGTTTCACCTGCTGTTATGTGCATAACAACGGAATTATTGTTTTCATTACTTGAATCTACATTGAAAGGAGCAAGAATGGTACAATCTGCATTGCCGAAGGAGAATGTATAATCAGGCTCTGCAAGGATTATTTCAGCATCACATGCTTCCATTGCATCAATGAATTTTTCGTAAGTAGCAGTCAGTGAGCTGTCTTCGCAAGGCTCTGAAATGATGATGTTTTCAACATCGATTGCAGAGATTACATCAGCCATTGAGCCCATGTGGTCAGAATGCGCATGTGTGACAACAACATAATCAAGTGTACTGATTCCGTAATCTGTAACAGTCCTGATAACTTCGTCTGCGTATTCATCCACGCCGCTGTCTATAAGCATTGACATGCCGTCTGAGATAAACAGTGCGCAGTCACCCTGACCGATGTCAATAAAATATGCATCAAGCAGGTTTTCGCTTCCCACCGGCTCTGTTGTGGTCATGTCTGCAGTATCAGCTGCCGTCTGCTTTGTTGTGGTCTGCTGTGCATCATCCTGCACAGAGTCCCGCTTGTTGTTTTTTGTCATTACTGATGATATCAGGATAATGCATAATGCAATTACCGTAGCAATGATTGCCGGAAATACAGCTTTGTTACCTTTTTTTCCTTTTGCCTTTTTCATTACTGTTCCTCTTTTCGTAACTGTTACGGCTCTTCGGGGCATTTTTTGATTTTGCCGCAAATTTTGGTGAGCCTTTGATAAGACAGTTTGGTGAATTGCCGATAAGGTCTGTGCGACGTATCTTTACAAGTGCTTCTTCAACCATGTCACGGTTTTTCGGGTCGAAATAACGCATAAGTGCACGCTGAAGAGCTTTGTCGTGAGGATTTTTTGCAACATATACCTTTTCAAGAGTATACGGATCAAGCTCTGTATAGAACATTGCTGTTGAAATTGTGCCCGGAGTGGGGTAGAAATCCTGCACCTGCTCGGGATGAAGTCCCTGATCTTTTATAAAAAGTGCAAGATCCACAGCTTCTTTCAGTGAGCTTCCGGGATGTGAGGACATGAGATAAGGAACGATATACTGTTCTTTACCTGCTGATTTGCTCAGCTCAAAATATCTTTTTGCAAATTTTATATATGCTTCAATATGAGGCTTTCCCATCTTGTCAAGCACAGCTGCAGAACAATGCTCAGGTGCAACCTTAAGCTGTCCGCTTACATGATGCTGAACAAGCTCCTTGAAGAAATCTTCGTTCTTGTCGCACAGCATATAGTCAAAACGGATACCTGAACGGACAAATACCTTCTTTACTTTCGGTAACTGACGTACAGTTCTTAAAATATCAAGATATTCCTGCTGGTCTGCCTGCAGATTTTTGCAGGGATAAGGTGCAAGACACTTTTTGCCTTTGCATAAGCCTCTGTCTTCCTGACCTTTGCATGAGGGGAAACGGAAGTTTGCTGTGGGGCCTCCGATATCGTGAATGTATCCCTTGAAATTGGGAAGAGTTGTAAGCAGCTTTGCTTCCTTTACAACTGATTCCTTGCTTCTTGACGTGATATATCTGCCCTGATGGAATGCAAGTGAACAGAAGTTACAAGCACCGAAACAGCCTCTGTTGTGGGTGATTGAAAACTTCACTTCCTGAATACCCGGAACTCCACCGTCTTTTTCATAAGAGGGATGATAATTTCTCGTAAAAGGCAGAGCATAAACCTCGTCGAGCTCCTCACTTGTAAGAGGCGGCATAGGAGGATTCTGTACAAGCATCTTATTTCCGTGGCGCTGTTTGATAAGCTTTCCGCGGATATGATCCTGCTCATCCTGCTGAATTCTGCAGGAAACTGCATATTCCCTTTTACTTTTGACAACATTCTCAAAGCTTGGACACTCGGCACCTGTCAAGGGTGTATCCTTAACATCACACACATAACAGG
>JAFYUD010000025.1 GCA_017549665.1 Clostridia bacterium
CCAAACCATTTCTATTATACTCGGAGGTTAAGTTTTTTCTCTACGTTTTTGTGGCTTGCCATTGCTCGCCACGTTTTATTTTTACTAAAGCTTTTTTATTCCCCCGGTAGAACCGGGGGTTGTATCTTTGCTGAAGACCAACAGAAAAATCCGCTGATTTTTCAATCAACGGATTTATTTATTCAGCACTCCTCTGCCCACTTCATTGAGCGCTCGACGGCACGTTTCCAGCCGTTGTAGATAAGCTCTCTTTCCTCCTTGGGAAGCTGAGGTACGAATTCTCTTGAAACCTCACGGATACCTTCAATTTCAGCTCTGCTTGACCAGAAGCCGACGGCAAGACCTGCACAGTAAGCAGCACCGAGAGCTGTTGTCTCAACAACCTTGGGTCTGTTTACAGTAGTTTCAATCATATTTGCCTGAATCTGCATCATGATATTACTTACGCTTGCACCACCGTCAACACGAAGCTCTGTAAGATCCATATCAGCATCAGCCTTCATAGCTTCAAGAAGGTCTGTCATCTGGAATGCAATGCTTTCAAGAACAGCTCTTGCAAAATGCTGCTGATTTACACCACGTGTGATACCGACGATCGTACCTCTTGCATACATATCCCAGTAAGGAGCACCGAGACCTGTGAATGCAGGAACGAAATATACACCGTTTGCATCGGGAACACTTTCAGCAAGGCGGTCACATTCACTTGCAGTCTTGATCATTTTAAGCTCATCACGAAGCCACTGAATAACAGAGCCTGCATTGAAGGCTGAACCCTCGATACAATACTCAACTCTGCCGTCGATACCCCATGCGATACCTGTAAGAAGATTATTTTCTGACTTTACACGCTTGCCGCCCGTATTCATAAGAAGGAAGCAGCCTGTGCCGTAAGTATTCTTAGCCTGACCGGGACGGAAACAAGCCTGACCGAACAATGCAGACTGCTGGTCACCGATAGCGCCTGCGATAGGAATACCTGCAAGTGACTCAAGACCGGGAATACCTGACGCAACCTCACCGTAAACCTGACTTGAGGGAACAACCTCAGGAAGAATTTCCATAGGAATACCGAGTCTGTCACAGATATATTTATCCCAACAGAGATTATCAACATCAAACAGCATTGTTCTCCATGCGTTCGAATAGTCTGTTACATGAACTTTACCGCCTGTAAGCTTCCAGATAAGCCATGTTTCAACAGTACCGAAAAGAAGATTGCCCTGCTTGAGCACTTCCCTTGCCTTTTCTGAGTTTTCAAGAATCCATCTGATTTTTGTTGCTGAGAAATATGCGTCGATAATAAGACCGGTGTGATCCTTGATATAATTACGAAGCTCTTTATCATCAATGATTCTTTTTGCCATGTCAGATGTTCTTCGGCACTGCCATACAACTGCGTTATAAACAGGCTCACCTGTTGTTTTGTCCCAGAGAACGGTTGTTTCACGCTGATTTGTAATACCGATTGCGGCAATTTCTTTTGCCTCAACGCCACCCTCAATGAGAGTGTCGGCAATAGCTCTGTACTCACTTCTGAGAATTTCAATCGGGTCATGCTCAACCCAGCCGGGCTTGGGATAAATCTGAGTAAATTCATACTGCGCCTTGGACTTTATCTGTCCCTGCTTATCAAAAAGAATTGCTCTTGAGCTGGTTGTACCCTGGTCAAGAGAAAGTATATATTTTTTAACGGAATCCATAAAAATACACCTCTGCAAATTAATTCTTTATATATTTTACACTAATATATATACAAAGTCAAGAAAATAAAACGAGGAAGTGTTTCCTGACTTTATGATAAATTTTCTTTATGAAAAAATTGTCTATATGCCAACAATTCAATTGACTTTTCTGAGTGGGGGGAGTTATAATAAAATTAAGAAAGGGTGATTTTATGAAAAAAATTATTACAATTCTGACTGCAATTATATTATTATTCTGCATCAGCATTTCTGTCTGTGCAGTAAACTATTCAGGAAACACAACAAGTGCGTGGATAAATAATGAATTTCAGTCGATGCTTCTGAATGAATACTTCAGAAACAATTACAATTCTTTACTGGAATACAACTACAACATCATAAAAAACAATCCTCAGACAGAAGTCAGACTTGACAACATCAGTCCTGACGGATTGAATGTAGCAGACGGCTATTACGTAATGATAGTCTTTGACGAAACCCACAAATCAGAAGTACAGGGTTACATTGACTTCAATATGCTGATGACAACAACAATCTCCGACAAAATCAAGGAGGTTACATACACAGGAAGCACAACTCCCTGCATAATTGCACTGATAGCACCCGACAAAAGCACTGCAGATGCAATAAGCAAAAACGAAAATGTAAAAGGTGTGTACGATGCATTCTGTCACGAATATACAAACGTTGCATGGGAGGTTGACTACGAACCCCACAAGGAAAAGATAACTGCAGCAGATGCAAGAAAGGTGCTTCGTGTTTCTGCAGGTCTCGAAAAACCTGTAGCAAATCAGAAGGCTTTTTACTGTTTTTTTGATTTCAACTCAAACAACAAGATAGATGCAGCAGATGCACGACTTGTACTTCGTTGCGCAGCAGGACTTGAAACACCGAGAAGCTTTGAAAGTGCCTGTATTTCCTACTGGCTTACAGACAATTCCTACGGATTAAGAGGATTCTGATTTACACAGTCCTATAACAATGAAAGACCTCAGACGGGGTCTTTCTTCTTTTTTATCACTTTTAATCTTCTGCTTGATTTTTCGGTTTTATAATGGTAAAATAATGGTGCGACTCAATTTAATATATTTGCAAATTATAACTAATGTGCGTGTTTTTTATTGTTAAAAAACACACGCTCTATTCGCACATAGTTATTATTTGCTGAATTAATTGAGTCGCATCAAGTTGAGCTGTGTGTTTTTATGTGCACAGTTTCGGCTGTGCACTTTTTTAATTGCGAGGGAAAACCATGAAGTTTGACGAACATATTATAAATCAATTAGATATTTACAAATCAACAAACGATTTTGAAATGCGCAACAAAACGCTTGTCGATGATGTCAGAAACTCAAAAATCAATCTTCTCGCTATACTAACCGAAGAGCAGAAGTCTGCTTTCAGAGAATTTACTGACGCCCTCTGCAGATATGAGCGTTCGAAAAACGATGAATTTTTCGTCGACGGATTTCTTATGGGATTTTTTTCAAAGGATCTGCATCCTGATTTTGAACAATGAAAAAGCAGGCACTCACGTGTCTGCTTTGATTTTATGCTTTGGCACAGATAATCTTATCATTTTCAACTGAAACAGTGATAGCATCAATGCCCATGTTTCTGTTTTCAATGATAATATTTGCAATCGCATCCTCAATATTCTTTCTGATTGCGATACGGATATCTCGTGCGCCTCTTTCGCCGCCTGTTGCAATTTTTGCAACTGCTTCTGAAACACCGTCAGCAACCTTAAGCTCAATCCCCTTATCACGAAGACCGGGAATAAGATCTGAAATAAGGATATCGGCAATCTTCTTATAATCCTCTTCCTTAAGCTCATTGAAAACAACTACTTCATCAACTCTGCCGATAAATTCAGGTCTTAAGAATTCGTGAAGCCCCTTCATTGCTTTTTCTCTTGAAGCATCATTACTGCTCTTGCCGAAGCCCATTGCGCTCTCTCTGTTATGGCTGCCTGCGTTGGAGGTCATAATGATAACAGTATTTGAGAAGTCAACTGTTCTGCCCTGAGCATCACTTGTCTTACCTTCATCAAGAATCTGAAGAAGAATATTCATTACATCGGGATGAGCTTTTTCAATCTCATCAAAAAGAACAACTGAATAAGGCTTTCTTCTGACCTTTTCAGTAAGCTGACCTGCTTCATCATAGCCAACATATCCGGGAGGTGAACCGATGATTCTTGAAACAGAATGCTTCTCCATAAACTCAGACATATCAAGTCTTATCAGTGTTTCGGGAGTATCGAAAAGCTCATTTGCAAGCTGTTTTACAAGCTCAGTCTTACCCACACCTGTAGGTCCTACAAAAATGAAGGATGCAGGGCGCTTCTGAGGATTTATCTGAATCTTATTTCTTCTGATTGCAGCAGATACTGCTTCAACTGCATTATCCTGACCGATAATTCTGGCCTTGAGATGTGCTTCCATATCAGCAAGCTTATCAAGATCGGAATCAATAATCTTTCTTACAGGGATGCCTGTCCAGAGATTGATTACCTTTGCAAGGTCGTCCTCTGTAACTGCGTTGTCCTTTGCTTTTTCAGTAAGCTCGGGAAGCTTGTTTTCAATTGAAAGCATTTCTGAACGGACAGATGCAAGCTCCTCGTAATTCGGCTCTTCACCGTCAGCTGTATTCAGAAGCTCTTCTTCCTTAGCCTTAAGCTCCTTAAGCTTATTCTCAGCGATTTCGCAATCACTGATTGCCTTATTGCGGAGATTTGCACATGTGCAAGCCTCGTCAAGCATATCGATTGCTTTATCGGGAAGGAATCTGTCATTGATATATCTTTCTGAAAGAGTAACTGTAAGATAAAGAAGTCTGTCAGAAATTCTTACACGGTGATACATCTCGTAATATCCCTTGATACCAAGAAGCATCTTGTATGCATCGTCGATTGAAGGCTCTTCAACTTTGACAGGCTGGAAACGTCTCTCAAGAGCTGAATCCTTTTCAATATATTTACGGTATTCAGTGAATGTGGTTGCACCGATAACCTGAATCTCACCACGTGACAATGCCGGCTTGAGGATATTTGCGGCATTCATTGAGCCTTCTGCATCACCCGTACCGACAAGATTGTGCACCTCGTCGATAAAGAGGATTATATTTCCCTCTGCCTTTACTTCGTCAACGAGCCCCTTGATACGGCTTTCAAACTGACCTCTGAACTGAGTTCCCGCAACGAGAGCAGTAAGGTCAAGAAGGTGAATTTCTTTATTTACAAGCTTTGCAGGTACTGCGCCTGCTGCGATTTTAAGAGCAAGTCCTTCTGCAATTGCAGTTTTACCTACACCCGGCTCACCGATAAGACAAGGGTTATTCTTTGTTCTTCTGCAAAGAATCTGAGTTACTCTGTAAATCTCGTC
>JAFYUD010000219.1 GCA_017549665.1 Clostridia bacterium
CTTTCTACTGATTTCTGTTATACCGTTTTGTGAATTCGTGAGAAATACCATTCCCCATGACATAGCAACTACAACAACAGTTCTTATTGCTGTTGCAAGATTCGAGTTTACTCCTTCTATGCCGACCTTTGCCAGTATAGAGGTAAGTGCTGCAAATATTGCAGACAGTATTGCGAAAACAATCCACATACAATATTACCTCCACAAATTCTAATTTATCGATTTGGATTATACCATACTTATATCAAAAAATCCACTATGAAAATATCAATCGACGACGGAGACGGATATTCTTGCCGACCTTGGGGATATTTATGCTCGGTCTGTCGTCGTCTTTTGGTCGTCAAAAGTGGGGTTTGGGGATACTTTACTGTGCGTGAAAACATAAAAAAACCCCACAGAAGCTATTACTTCTATGGGATTCTGGCATAACCAATAATATTACTTTTCATTTATTAAATTCTGTATAGAGCTATCTATATAAATATCTTTGTTATGTTCAATAACATTAAGACAAATGTTTTTAAACATAATTTTATGATGCTTAAAACAAATTGACAAAGTTATTTCATGAGGAATGTTTTTTGCATTTATCTTGATAGCCCATATTCCAAATAAAGGTAAAGACTTAGTTTTTATACTGATTATATCTTCATACCTGATATTTAATGAAATAACATTTCTTAACCTTTTAAATCTGAATGAATTAAATTTAATATATTCATCAAATATTTCAACATATCTGTTATTGAATTCTGATGAATATCCTATAACAAAAACAAAAAATGTAAGAGGACAAATCATAAATACTTTAATAAATTTATCATCGTCTGCATTAATCATAACACCGTACAAATAAAGCAACAACATTACAACGGCACAGACCAATACAGAAATACATATAAATGCTAACTTACTGTAGCGATATTTCATATTCTTTCTCCTTATAAAAATTTAAGACCGCAGTTTAATCCTGCGGTCTTTCTGGCGGAGAGCAAGGGATTCGAACCCTCGAACAGGTTATAGCCCGTTACACGATTTCCAATCGTGCTCCTTCGACCAGCTCGGACAACTCTCCGTATCTGCAAATCAAATGCTCATATATTATATAAGACATATTACGAAAAATCAAGTGTTTTTTTATTATTTTTCATTTTATTTTCAAAAAAGATGCTGCCGTAACAATGTTACGGCAGCGTTTTTTTACCAAACGGCATTTATTGTCAGTCCGTCAACAGTATAGGTGACATCCTGCATAAAATGATTATCAATTGCCTCACAAAATGCATTGAGCATTTCTTCGTCGGTCATCACAACAGAAAACTTCATTGTCAGACTCTCGGGAAGATACATTCTTGTTCCCAAATGAAAACCGTTTATCCACCAATGCTTCTGAAGAGGTTTATCGACGAGAATTTCATCGCCATGAAGAATCTGCATAGACATATCAAGCATCCGGTCATCACTTGCGGAATCATAATACGAACCGAATTCCGACTTATCGCGACAGTAAACACCGACTTCTCCGCCGTTTGAAATCGTATAATTGCCTTTCCAGATCTGAATCATATATTCAAGTCCGTTATATTCAAACTTGAATCTTCTGGTTTTATAATTGAAGAAAACAGGCATTGTTCTTGCAACGACGTCATATAAAAAGCAAAATCCGTAATTACGCATCCAACAGTTGACGGTTGCATAAACAAGCATTTCTGAAAGATTCATATTAAAGCCAGTGCCGACGATTCCCATATCGTTGTGATTATAGCATTCACCCGTAACAGAATTGATGATAAGACCCGGATAAAACTCTTCCGTTCCACCGTCTTTATAAGTAAGTCGTATATAAACTTCATATAAATCTGGGTTATCCTCGGACGGAAGCGCATAAATCTCACACTTGGTAATGACACTCATATAGATACTGATAAAGCCGTAGACAAACCCCAGCACCGAATTGCCTTCAGCGAAATACTCATCGCTTTTACCGTGCATCTGTTTTCTCATTTCGGCAGTATCTATCTGAAATACCGTTGTAATAATATCGGCAGGCTGATTTGTTTCAGGAATATTCCCGAGAATTGCAACAAAATCTAGACCGCTGTTCGTTGCGATATGTTCGCTCACATCAGTGAGATATCCATCAACAACAACATTGAATCTTTTCTCAGGAAAAATCCAGGTACCGGTCAGAACACGAAAAACCGTATTAACAGTGTTAAACATTCCGATAAAATTCGCTGTTGTGAACACAGGATATCCTTCATTCATAAGGTATTCTTCATATTCGGAAATACTGTTGAGTACTGGTTCATTTTCGGTCTTACTTGCAAAAACCCGGAAACATGCAGAAAAAGCAATAACCCAAGATAAAGCAATTGCTATAATTTTATTAAATGTTTTCACGTGACAATCCTCCTGTTACATTTACTGAAGGATTGTATCATATTTATCTATAAAGTTCAACAGACAGAATTAGAATTTGTTCGATTTTATAAAAAAAACGGCGGAAGTTATGCTTCCGCTGTTTTTTTATTCAAAAAGAGGTGTTGAAAAATATCTTTCAGCAGTATCGGGAAGAACGGTTACAATTGTTTTACCTTTGCCGAGAATTTTTGCCATTCTGAGAGCGGCCGCAACATTTGTACCGCTGCTGATACCGCACATAATCCCTTCTTTTGCCGCAAGATCTTTTGAAACCCGAAGAGCCTCTTCATCCTTTACAATGCAGACGTCATCATAAATTTCCTGATTAAGAATTGCAGGAATCAATCCGTCACCGATGCCCATCTGAATATGAGTACCGATTGAACCGCCCGAAAGAATAGCAGCATTTTCAGGTTCAACAGCCCAGATTGTCATATCGGGGTTTGCTGCTTTAAGAGTTTCGCCGATACCAGTTATTGTGCCGCCCGTACCGATGCCCGAACAGAAACCGTGAATGGGTGCATTAACCTGCTCGAGAATTTCTCTGCCCGTACCTGTTCTTTGAACCTCAGGATTTGCCGGGTTTTCAAACTGCTGAGGAACAAAAACATTAGGATTTTCTGCCTTCATTGTCAATGCAATATTGAGACATTCTTCAATGCAAAGTCCGATATTACCTGCATCATGAACAAGAATAACCTCTGCACCGTAATGCTGAACAAGTTTGAGACGCTCTTCACTGACTGAGTCAGGCATAATTATTTTAACCTTGTAACCCTTAACCGCACCTACAAGCGCAAGACCGATTCCCTGATTACCGCTTGTGGGTTCAACAATAACCGTATCAGGTCCTATAAGTCCTTTTTCCTCTGCATCAAGAATCATATTAAGAGCAGTTCTTGTTTTGATTGAACCACCGATATTGAGTCCTTCAAACTTAACAAGAATCTCCGCATCATCAGGACCTGTCATATGCTGAAGTCTGATAATCGGAGTATTACCCATTGCTTCTAAAATAGTATTACAAACCATCATATATACCTTTCTCTGCCAAATTATTAATATATTATCATAATTAATCGTAAGTTTCAACCATTACTTATATATTATAATTTTTTTGGAAAAGTGTGATAAAACAAATGATATAAACAACATATATTTGTAAAAAAAACAATAACAGAATCAGATTATTTATCAGCTATTAAACAAATCAGAGCATGTGTTCAGTTTAAGATATTTATTAATTACAGTGTATTCTCTTAAATATAAGCTCGCAATATCATCTCTGTACGAATCATATTTTCCAAACAATTCAAGAGCTTTGTCTATTTCGATCCAGACAGGCGTAATTCCGTGTTCAACTTCAATATCCGTCAAAGATTGCTCAGATTCACCGATTATTTCACAAAGAAAATAATTACTGATATATTTGGTTTCAAAACAATATTCGTTAATAATAAGGATTTGTTTTTTAGGAACAACAAGATATCCGGTTTCTTCTTTAAGCTCACGAACACAACATTCTTCGAGTGTTTCATTAGCTTCAAGTCCGCCACCTGGAGTCATATACACATCGGTATTCTTTTCGTATGAAAGAAGAATCTTTCCGTTTTTTACTACTATTCCCCTGCTCGCAGGTCTTTCTTTCTCGTTGGGAACAGAATATTTTTTTGCATACTGATTAATAATTTCAATCATAATACACCTTAAAAAAGAGCCTCTGAAAAAATCAGAGGCCGTTTCAGATTATCCAAAATAATATACTCTTGTTTCGTAAGGTCTGGTTGTGAAACCATTGTTTTTGATGGGATTGTCCTTATAACTGCAAAGCATGACCTTACCTTTGCTGAGGTCATAGCCTTTTGGAGCTTTAAACTCAACAGCTTTTTCGGAATATGAGCAGATTACAAGCAATCGCTTGCCTTCGTATGTACGCTCAAAAACATAAAGATCCTTACTTGACTTATAATATTCTTTATAAACACCGTGAGTAACAACGGGTGTTTCCTTGCGGAACTTAATAAGTTCTTTATAATGGTTGTAAATAGAGTCGGGATTCTCCATTTCAGCCTTAGCGTTTATACCCTGCTCATAATTGGGATTGACGGGCATCCAGGGATTTCCTGTTGTAAATCCTGCATTTGCAGTATCATCCCACTGAACAGGAGTTCTTGCGTTGCCACGGCTGGATGTCTTAAGACGCTTGATTGTGTTTTCCTCGGAGAAACCGAAGAAACGGAGAGTTTTGTAATTGTTAACTGCAAAAACATCCTGATAATCTTCAACTTTGGGAAGATCAATATTTATCATACCGATTTCCTGGCCCTGATAAATAAAAGGTGTACCCTGCTGAAGCATATATGAGTTGGCAATTGTTTTTGCGCTTTCATTTCTGTACTTCACACTGCCGAAACGGTTGATAATTCTGGGATGATCATGATTTTCCATATAAAGAGCGTTCCAGCCCTTGCCGTAAAGTCCTGTCTGCCACGTTGAAAAAGCTTTCTTAAGTCTTTTAAGACTGAATCCGATGCAAAGGCAGTCCATAAATATGCAGTCTGCTTCCATATGCTTGAAATGGAACATCATATCAAGCTCCTGATCAGGACCTTCTTTAATATATTTAAGAGCTTTTTTAACAGTCATCATCGGAGCTTCGCCAACAACAAAACAATCGTATTTATTAAGAACCTGACGGAATTCAGTCAGATATTCGTGGATATGAGGGCCATCTGCATAATGCTCCATACCGCAAGCCTGAGGAATGGGGAAACCGGTGGGAAGGCCATCTCTCTTTGAGCAAAAAGTTATAACGTCCTCACGGAAACCGTCTACACCCATATCAAGCCAGAATTTCATTATATCCTTGACTTCATCACGGACAGCGGGATTATCCATATTGAGGTCAGGCTGTTTCTTTGAAAAAAGATGGAGATAATACTGTCCGTTTTCTTCGTTATATTCCCAAGCCTTGCCTTCAAAAAGAGACGACCAGTTATTGGGAAGTTTTTTGCCCTTTCCGTCACGCCAGAAATAATAATCATGATATTTACTGTTTTTATCAATACCTTTCTTGAACCATTCGTGTTCATCTGATGAATGGTTGACAACAAGATCCATAATAACCTTCATTCCTCTTGCGTGAGCCTCGTCAAGAACTTTTTTGAAAAGCTCGTTGTTGCCGTATTCGGGAGATATATTTTTATAATCAGAAATATCATAACCGAAATCTGCATTGGGTGAACAGTAAAGAGGAGAAAACCAGATACAGGTTACACCGAGGTCCTTGAGATAATCAAGCTTTGAAAGAACACCTTCAAGGTCGCCGATACCGTCACCGTTACCGTCGCAGAACGAACGGGGCCATATCTGATAACACACCGCATTTTTATACCATTGAGTTTTTTTCATATTATATCTCCCTTCGGAATAATGTCTGAATTAATTATAACAAAACAAATAATAACTTACAATACCAAATTTACAATTATGCATTAAGAACAGGAAATCCGTTTTTATCCCATTTAACCTTTCGGATTCTTGCGCTTCTGCACGGATCATAGAGAGAATCACCGTCCGAATACCCGCATTCACCGTTAAAACATAATTCATCTCTTGAATGATAAACAAAAATCCAATCACCGTTATCATCCTTAACAAATGAATTATGACCGGGTCCGTATTCACCGATTAAATCATCAGAAGTAAGTAACGGTTTATCAAGCTTTGTCCAGTTTTCGTTATTCATCAAATCTGCCCCGACATCTGCATACATAAGTCCGATGCAGTATTCGGGACCGGTTGCAGAAGCGGAGAAAGCAAGATAAATTCTGCCGTTATGAATCATAACTGCAGGTCCTTCGTTAACAGGAATCCTGACTCTTTCCCAATCATACTCGGGTTTTGTAAGCAAAATTGCAGGAGACGTTGTTTTCCAGGGTGTTTCCGGATTAATTGTTGCAAGATAAACATTCGAATTCCCGCCGTTTTGCGCCCACGCAAGATAATGATTACCACCGCACTCAAAATATGTCATATCAAGTGAGAATCCTCTGAACGAAAACGTATCGGAGTCGCACGACTGAAATTTTCCCTTATCAATCCAACAATCATTATAAGGGTCATTGCCGCTGCACATAATAATATGACAATCGATATCCCAAACATTGTTTTTACTTCCGCTTGCCGCAAAAAGAACATACCATTTCCCATTAATTTTATGAATTTCAGGAGCCCATATAAAACGAAACGCAGTTTCAGACTCTCTTTCATACCATATAACCTTTTCTTCCGCATCAGCAAGACCTTCAATTGTCTTTGAACGACGAAGGATAATTCTGTCATACCCCTCAGAATCATCAGATCCGTACATAGGATAAGAAGCGGTGAAATAATACCAACCGTCACTTCCTTTTGTAACGAATGGGTCAGCCCTGTCTTTAATAAAAATTTCGGTTTTAGTGCTCATAAAATCACCCGCATTATTTTTATTTCAGTTTAACATAACAAAGTAAATTTTTCAACAAAAAGCATATCCTAAGGGCGGCACACCATAAGGAATTTAAGCCTTAAAACGGATATTTTGGCACGTAACTGCGTTAAAAATGCTCGAAATCCACAAAGGATTTCTGTGCTTTTTGCCTTGTTTCGTATCCAAACTATCTCATTTTAAGGTGCGAAGCAGTTTTTATCA
>JAFYUD010000220.1 GCA_017549665.1 Clostridia bacterium
GTCCTCCATTCTGTTTTTTCGGTTGGTAGCCGTTTTTACTATATCAGAATGGAGTTTTCTTGTCACCTATACTTGCTTGCTGACACTAAAGTCCGTACATTCCACCTGCATAGCAGGTGGTTTTTTTATTCGGCATAAAAAAAGGACGATACAGAAAGTATCGTCCTTAATTTATTATTATTTATTCTGCAGCTTCTTCTGTTGCTTCTGCTTCAGCTTTTGCAAGGAGTTCTTCGATGGGAATTGCTGTTCCTTCGGGAACTTCATCTTCAGCTGTTTCTTCAACAACTTCTTCAGCTTCTTCGGGAGCAAGAAGGGCTCTGATTGAAAGGCTTACATGTTTCTTTTCAAAGTCGATGTTTGTAATCATAACCTTTACAGTATCACCAACATTGAGTTCATCCTGGGGCTTTTCAACTCTATGATTTGCGATCTGTGAAATGTGGATAAGGCCCTGAATGTGAGGAATGATCTGTGCAAATGCACCGAATGTTGTAAGGCTTACGATCTGTACATCTATTGTTGAACCAACGGGGTAGTCTCTTCTGAGGATTTCCCAGGGACTGTCTTCAATCTTTTTGAAACCGAGTGAAATCTTTTTGTTTTCAACATCGATATTCTTTACATTAACTTCAAGTTTGTCACCGACAGCAACAACTTCTGAAGGATGCTTGATTCTGTTCCATGAAAGTTCTGATTTGTGGCAGAGACCCTGAACGCCTGAAGCGATTTCAACGAATGCACCGAATTCTGTAAGAGAAACAACAGTACCTTCATACTTCTGTCCTACTTCTACCTGAGCCCAGAATGCATCTCTTGAAGCTTTACGAGCTTCTCTGAGAACTGAATTGATTGAGCCTACAACTCTTCTTCTGCGGTTGTCAACATCAATGATTCTGAAGTTGACTGTCTGACCAAGAAGATCATCAAGCTTATCGTTCTTTGAAAGAGTAGCCTGTGAAGCAGGGATGAAAACTCTTACTGCATCAGAAACAACGATTACACCTCTGTTGAGAACTTCTGTTACATTACCACTAAGAACAGCACCGCTGTCTTTAGCTTCTGCAATCTTGTTCCAGTTTGCCTGAGCATCATAACGTTTTTTGGACAATGTGATAAAACCGTCAGCATCGTTAGTTTTCATAATGATGAGGTTAAGTTCATCACCGACTTTTACTTCCTTTGAGGGGTCTGCTGAAGAATCAGCACTGTACTCATCGTAAGGAATAATACCTGTCTGCTTTCTGCCTATATCAACCTGAATTTCAGTAGGAGTAACACGAAGTACTGTGCCTACTACCTTCTGATCGGAATTAAGACTTTTTAAAGATTCTTCGAGAGCCTGCTCGAATGACATTTCTGAATCAGCGACAGCCTGTCCAACAGCTTCAGCAGATTCAATGTTGTTTACAAGTTCGGACATTTTTTTAATTACCTCCTTTATTATGCAGACGGGAGTTGAAGCACCCGCCGTAACACCAATTGTGGTTGAACCGCTGAAGTCAATATCCGAAAGTTCTTCAGCAGACTCAATGAGAAACGTTCTTGTGTTGTTTTCACACACAGATCTGAGTTTCTGAGTGTTAGAACTGTTTCTTCCACCAATTATTATAATTATATCACAGGTATGTGATAAATTGCAAGCATCTTTTTGTCTTTTTGATGTTGCATCACATATTGTATCAAATATTTTTACATTTGTACAGTACTTTTTTATTAATTCTGAACATTTTTTGTATTCATTTACGCTGAAAGTTGTTTGAGCAACATAAATAATTTCTTTTTCGGAAAGAAATGGGTTATTGCTGAGTAAATCAAGTAATTCATTATAATTATTGAATACAAATGACTGTCCTTTACAATAACTTCTGAAACCTTTAACTTCAGGGTGATTTTCATCGCCTGCAATCAGCACAATGTTTTCTTCAGTTGAATCTTTATCAATTATTTTCTGAATTTTCATAACAAAAGGACAAGTTGCATCAGAAAAAGAAATACCTGCTTGTTTAACTTTATCAAGAAGTTCTTTTGTAATTCCATGAGCTCTTATTACGAGTTCGCATTTTTCAGGAACATCAGAAGGCGATGCAACAATGAGTGCGCCTCTGTCACAAAGACTCTGAATATATTGAGGATTGTGAATAAGAGGTCCTAGTGTTGCCACTTTTTTGCCGGCAGAAAGTAATTCTTCAACTTTATTTACGGCTCTGTTGACACCGAAACAGAACCCTGCAGAATCAGCAAGAATAATTTTCATTTTTACACCTTTATTCTGTCTGCAATTGCATTTATTGATTCTTCAAGTGTCATATTACTTGAGTCAATAAGAATAGCATCCTCCGTTTGTTTAAGAGGTGCAGTTGCTCTGTGAGAATCATTGTAATCACGCTGAATAATCTCTTCAAGGAGGGCGTTGTAATCAACATCAATGCCTTTTTCTTTAAGTTCTTTGAATCTTCTGTCGGCCCTTACTTCTGCTGAAGCTGTGAGGAAGAATTTATACTGTGCATCGGGAAGAATGACTGAACCGATATCTCTTCCGTCCATAATTACATTGTTGTTTTTAGCCATATTACGCTGCAAATCGAGAAGAAAAGTTCTTACAGCAGGAATTGCCGAAACGTTTGATGCCGCCATAGATGCCTCAGGCATTCTGATTGCTTCTGAAACATCTTCATCGTTTAAAAATACTCTCTGAACACCATCAATATATTTGAGCTCAACTTTTGTTTCAGAAAGCAGGGAAGTCACACCATCAGCATCATCAGTTGCAATTCCGTTTCTTAATGCATTTACACCGATTGAACGGTAGAGAGCTCCTGTATCAACATAAATAAATCCCAGTTTTTTTGCAACAGCTTTTGCAACGCTGCTTTTGCCTGCACCTGCAGGTCCGTCAATTGCAATATTAATCATATTTTACACCTCATTAAACTGATTTTCCGGCAAGAACACCGGTTGAAAACGCAATCTGAAGATTAAATCCACCTGTATATGCATCCACATCAATTACTTCACCTGCAAAATAAAGATTTTCACAAAGTGTCGATTGCATGGTTTTGGGATTTATTTCTTTTACTGAAACTCCACCTGATGTGACTATTGCTTCGTCAAGTGACCTGAACGATTCAACGTTGACAGTAAAATGTTTTAGAAGATATACAAGGTCATGACGCATATCTTTTGTTATCTGATTTACTTTCATATCAGTTGGAATTTCACTAAGACGAACAATTACAGGAATAAGTTTTGACGGAAGCAGCTTTGAAAGAGCATTAGCAATTGATTTGTTTGCATTTTCAGAGAAATCTCTAAGAATTCTTGCATCAAGTTTTTCATCCGTAAGTCCGGGTTTCAGGTCAATTTCGATTGAATATTTACCGTCACGCATATTTTTCATATGTGAACTTGCACTGAGAATTACAGGACCGCTCACTCCGAAATGAGTAAAAAGCATTTCTCCGAAATCGTTAAAAACTTCATTATAGGTGTCGTTATCACGTACTGTGATTGCGATATTTTTTAAAGCAAGGCCTTGAAGAGAACCTGTCCAATCATTAGATGTATTTACTGGAACAAGTGATGGTTTCAGTTGTGTTACTGTATGACCACATTGTCTTGCAAGTAAATATCCGTCACCTGTTGAGCCTGTAAGAGGATATGATTTACCGCCTGTAGCTACGATATACTTTTTGGCTTCATAAGTATTACCGTCTTCATCTTCTGCTGAAATGATTCTGCCGTCTTCTGTGTTGAATTTTACTATTCTTGCTTTAACTCTTTTTACATTGTTGTCTTTCAGGAAATTATGAAGTGCATCAACTATTTCAACAGCTTTATCTGATTCGGGAAACACTCTGTTGCCACGTTCTATTTTAAGCTGAACGCCTCTTTCCTCAAAAAAATCCATTGTATCATACGGCATAAATCTTGATAAAGCACCGTAAAGAAAACGTCCGTTTACGGGAACATTTTCTATAAATTCATTAAGAAGTGAGCAGGCGTTTGTAACATTACATCTGCCTTTGCCGGTTATCATAACTTTTCTTCCGATTTTATCATTTCTTTCGCAAAGAAGAACTTTTTTTTCGTTTTTAGCAGCGAACCCGGCAGCCATACAACCTGCAGCACCGCCGCCTATAACTATAACATCATACATATACCGATGTTTTCCTTTCATACTCTATCTGTATTATTCTAACTCATAATTTAAGAAAAAGCAAGTAAATAAAATATTTAATTTTTGTCTTGAAAAAAACAACTATATAATGTATTATTTAATAAATATATTTAATCAAGGAGAGATACTATGGGTATTGATTCTCATTTACTTTATTACAAAAAACCTGCTAAGGCTTGGACTGAAGCACTGCCTCTCGGTAATGGCAGTATCGGTGCTATGATTTATGGTAAAGCTCAGACTGAAACCATTTCTCTTAATTATGATCAACTCTGGACAGGTTATCCCAAAACATATCAGCATATGTGTGATTATAACAGTTTTGTTAAAGCACGTGAACTTGTTATGCAGGGTAAACTTTATGAAGCTCAGGAAATTCTTCAGGATAATTTTGAGGGGTTGAATTCTGAAGCATATATGCCGTTTGGCGATATCGTTATTGAATGTCACAAAGGTTTTGTAAAGAATTTTTCAAGAAAGCTTGACCTTTCAACTGCTGTTCATACTGTTGAATATATAAAGTCAGATGTAAAATATACAAGAACCTCATTTGTCTCGTTTCCTGAAAAAGCTTTCGTTATGAAGATTGAAGCTGATAAAAACGGAGCTGTAGATTTTACTCTTAAAATGAATTCACCTCTTAGAAATTCCGTTTTTACAGAAAATGATGTACTTATTCTTGACGGCATTTGTCCTTCGCTTTCTCCCAGCAACATCGATGTTATTCCCAAAGAAGAATTCATTGAATATTCTGACGAAGAAGATAAAAAAGGTATGAGTTTCAGAGGCGCTGTTAAAGTCAAGGCTGACGGTAATGTTTCATACAACTCTGACAGCATTTCTGTTTCAGGTGCAACTACAGCTTTTGTTTACTTTACTTGTGAAAGCAGCTTTAACGGTTTTGATAAGCATCCCAATCTTGAAGGTAAAGAATATAAGAATGCCTGTCTTTCAATGCTTACAGCTGTTTACGAAAAAGATTTTAATGCAGTTCTTGATGCTCATATAAATGATTATAAATCATATTATGACAGAGTCAGTCTTGATATCGGTTCAGATAATAAAGAAACGGTTCCCACTGATAAAAGACTTGCTCAGTTCTCAAGTGCAAAAAAAGATATCGGTCTCTATACTCTTCTTTTTAACTTCGGCAGATATCTTACAATTGCGGGTTCAAGAGAAGGAACTCAGGCTATGAACCTTCAGGGTATATGGAATCACAGAGTAAGACCTCCCTGGAGTTCTAACTACACCGTTAATATCAATACTGAAATGAATTATTTCCCGACACTTATGATAGATCTTCCCGAAATGCATCTTCCTCTTATCGATTTCGTTAAAGAAATGAGCATTACCGGTGAAAAGACAGCAAAGGAAATTTATCACGCAAGAGGATTTACAGGTCATCATAATATTGATATCTGGAGAATGACAACTCCCGTTCAGGGTAACTCACAGTGGTCATTCTGGCCCATGTCATCAGGCTGGCTCTGCAGACATCTCTATGAACATTACGAATATACACTTGATAAAGATTATCTTAAAGATACAGCATACCCCATAATGAAAAAAGCTGCTGAATTCTATCTTGATATGCTTGTTCCCGATAAAGACGGTAATCTTATTATTGCTCCCTCAACTTCTCCCGAAAACAGCTTTTATTACGGTAAGGAACATTGTTCTGTTTCTCAGACTTCAACAATGTCACTTTCAATTATAAAAGAACTGTTCGGAAACTGTATCAAGGCTTCCGGAATCCTCGGTGAAACATGTTCTGTCATTGATGAAATCAAAGACAAGCTTCCCAGAATGCTTCCTTTTATGGTTGGTGCAAAGGGTGACCTTCTCGAATGGTACAAGGATGAGGAATGGACAGAACCTCATCACAGACATATATCACATCTTTATGCGCTTCATCCTGCAAGACTTATAAATCACGAAGAAACTCCCGACCTTATCGAGGCATGCCGTAAGACACTTGAATACAGAGGAGATGCAGGTACAGGCTGGAGCCTTGGCTGGAAAATCAATTTCTGGGCAAGAATGTGGGACGGTAACCACGCAATGAAACTTATTGATATGCAGCTCAATCCTGTTGAAAACAGATATCATATCAATTATAAAGGCGGCGGCGGAACTTATCCCAATATGTTCGATGCTCATCCTCCTTTCCAGATTGACGGTAACTTCGGTGCTGTCAGCGGTATTGCAGAAATGCTTATGCAGTCAACCGAAGATACAATCTATCTTCTTCCCGCTCTTCCCGACAAATGGGCAAACGGAAGCATAAAAGGTCTTCGTGCAAAGGGTAATATCAAAGTTGATATTGAGTGGAAAGACGGTAAGTTGGCTGATTACAAATTTACAGGTAATACAGAAGGTAAACGAATAGTTTACAACGGAAATACTCTCTGATACAGGTGATTTAATTGAAATCAATTGCAGATGTATTTAAAATCGGAAAAGGTCCTTCAAGTTCACACACAATGGGACCTGAAAAAGCGGCAATGATATTTGCCGCTGAAAATCCCGATATTGATAAAGTTATCATTACTCTTTACGGCTCATTATCAAAGACAGGTAAAGGACATCATACAGATAAAGCTGTTCTTTCTCCTTTTGAAAATATTGATGCTGAAATTATATGGAATAATGATGAAACCGATTTACCCCATGAGAATACACTTGACTTTACAGGTTATAAAGATGGTAATGAAGTTGCCCGTATGCGTGCTATGAGTATAGGCGGCGGTGATATAAAAATTGAGGGTGAAGAATTCAGCGAAATGCCTGATATTTATCCCGAAAATACATTCTCTGATATAGCCGCTTTCTGTAAAAAATTCAATCTCAGACTCAGCGATTATGTTTTTATGTACGAACCTGAAATAAAGAATCATCTTTATGAAGTATGGTATGCTATGAAAGACTGTATTGAAAAAGGTCTTGAAACATCAGGTATACTCGAAGGTGGTCTCGGTGTTGAAAGAAAGGCTCAGTTTCTATATAATCAGCGTCATATTGATGAAAGCGAAGTAACAAGAGAAAACAGAACAGTCTGTGCTTATGCTTTTGCTGTCGGTGAACAGAATGCCTCGGCTGGTACTGTTGTAACTGCTCCCACTTGCGGTGCTTGCAGCGTAATGCCTGCGGCACTCAAATACATGCAGGAAAAGAAAAGATTTTCTGATGAAGATATTCTCAGAGCACTTGCTGTAGGCGGTCTTGTCGGTAACATTGTAAAGACAAATGCATCAGTAAGCGGTGCGGAATGCGGCTGTCAGGCTGAAATCGGTACTGCTTGTTCAATGACTGCTGCGGCTCTTGCTGAACTTTTTGAAATGGGTATAGATCAGATTGAATATGCGGCAGAAGTTGCAATGGAACATCATTTAGGTCTAACCTGTGACCCGATATGCGGTCTTGTTCAGATTCCGTGCATCGAAAGGGGAGCTGTTGCGGCTATGAGAGCTATAAATGCTCTTAACCTTGCAAACTTCCTCTCTTCAACAAGAAAAATATCATTTGACCTTGTTGTTGAAACAATGTATCAGACAGGTAAAGACCTGAAACACCATTACAGAGAAACATCTGAAGGCGGTCTTGCTAAACTATATCAGTAAAAATGAAAGGTGTCATTTCTGACACCTTTTTTCTTTAGCTTAATAATTTCAGGATTTCTTTGAATTCATCAGAACTCCTGACAGAATCAAATTCGTCATGAATCAACCATTTATCCCGAAGAATTTCACACAAGGACCTTGTGTCAGATGTTTCAAAATCTGTTTTCTTCTCAGTTATTTCGCCAACAAGTACTGCACTGTATGTCTGAACATCAGGTCTTGTATCAAAATCTTTTGCATTCTGAACTGACATTCGCAGATGTTTATACATGTTATCGAAATCGCCAAGTAAAGCATATCTTTTTGCTATATCAAAATCAAGCCATGCAGCACCCCAGTTGTTTTTAGGTCTGTTTCCGTCAAGGATTAAATTCTGAAGTTCAAAAACTTTTTTTATTGCAATAAGCTCAGTTTCAACATCAACAACATCAGCGTCAGCCAATAACCATATAAACGATTCAAGTAATTCAAAACTGTCCGAGATTGCTTTCTGAAGAAACGGTAGTTTTTCTTCTTTTTTTAATGCCCACCAGATTTGCAATTCACGGCATAACTCCATAGGTGGTAAAGTGTCGTATATTTTTCTGCCGATTTCTTTTCTGCCTTGTAAACAATGATTAAAAGCAAGTCTTGCCGTTGCTGCCAGACGTATATTCTGATCAGGACAATATTTCATTATCCTTTCTCCGAGAGCAGTAATTTCAGCATCATATTTTTCCATATTTTCTTTCCATTCAGGAATATTGCCGTCATCATCACCCGAAACAAAAAGTGCGTACATCAGTTTGTCAAGAAGGACATAGTTGTTCGGATATTCTTTTACACCTTCACGGGCAATTTCAATACATTCGTATATTTTCCCCTGACTGATTGCCGTTTGGAATCTATCAAGATATTTTTCAACAACTTCTTTTTCTGTAATTTCATTTACACCGAGAAGAAAATCAACAGATATACCGAGAATTTTTGCAATTGTCGGTAAAAGTTCTATATCAGGATAACAACTTCCTGATTCCCAACGTGATACGGATTGGCAAGAAACACCGAGCATTTCGGCAAACTGTTCCTGTGTGATATCTTTTTCTTTCCTGAATTTTTTTATATTTTCACTTGTTCTGAGTTTCATATAATCATCTCCGAATATAACTTGAAAAACGTTTTTCTGATTATGATTATAATTTGAATTACAGATAAATTCAACTACTCATTAATTGATAATTTTTAACTACAGTAGTGAAAAACCTGCCTCAAAAATGAGGCAGGTTATATTTTATCCGTTTATTACATCTGGCATGTTGTACATGCCTGTTGTTTTGTCTTTCATGTAGATTGCGGCATTGACTGCACCGACAGCAAAAACATTCTTGGAGAGTGCTGTATGGCTTATTTTGATAATTTCATCATTTCCAGCAAAAATTACTTCGTGTTCACCAACGATTGTACCGCCTCTGATTGAGTGCATACCGATTTCGTGTTTATCACGCTTCTGAGAGCGGTCATGTCTGTCGTAAACCAGTTCGGGTTCATAATCAAGACCTTCCTCAACAGCTTTTTCAAGCATGAGAGCTGTTCCGCTGGGTGCATCAAGTTTAAGATTATGATGAGCTTCAATAATCTCAATATCAAATGTACCACCGAGGATTTTAGCAGCTGTTTTTGCAAGTTCTGAGATAAGATTGATACCGAGTGACATATTGCCTGAACGGAACATTGCAATTTCTTTTGAAGCTTCTTCAATCATTTTGTTCTGTTCCGAGGTGTAACCCGTTGCACAAAGAACAGCAGGAATTTTCTTTGCTCTTGAAAATTCAAGAATTGAAGTAAGTGCGGAAGGATTTGAGAAATCAATTATAACATCTGCTTCGCAAGGTACTTCAGAAAATGCTGAAAATACGGGATAGGGAAGTGAATCACTTTCAAAAATATCAACACCGGCTACGATTCTGATATCTTCTCTGCCTTTAACGGCATTTGTAACTGCGTTTCCCATTTTACCGGAGCAACCGCTTAATATAACTCTTGTCATTATTAAAACATCCTTTATACAACAAAGTCGGGTATAAAAACCCGACTCATTTTATTTATTTTGCAAGACCGTGCTTTGCAAGTGCATTATAAAGCACAGCTTTTGTAGCATCGTTCATCTGGCCGAGAGGCATTCTGCATCTGCCTACATTCCAGCCGCACATATTCATAGCTTCTTTTACGGGGATGGGGTTAACATCACAGAAAAGAGCGTTGCAAAGGTCAAGATATTCAAGCTGAAGATTTCTTGAACCGATAACATCACCGTCAAGATATTTTCTTGCAATATCATGAGCAACACGGGGAGCAACGTGTGAAAGAACTGAAATTACACCCTTGCCGCCGAGTGCCATAATGGGAAGAATCTGGTCGTCATTACCTGAATAAATTGTAAGACTGTCACCGCAGAGAGCTGCAGTCTGCTGAATGAGTGAAATATCACCGCAAGCTTCTTTTGTTGCAACAATTCTTTCATGCTTTGCAAGTTCAACATATGTTTCAGGCTTGATTGACATACCTGTTCTGCTCGGAACATTATAAAGAATGATAGGAGCTGAAACCCTGTCTGCAATATAATTGTAATGTTCAATAAGACCTGACTGTGATGTCTTGTTGTAGTAAGGTGTGACCATAAGAAGACCGTCAACACCGAACTTTTCTGCTTCGTTTGAAAGTTCAACAGCATAAAATGTGTCATTTGAACCGGTACCAGCGATAACGGGAACTCTCTTGTTTACAACATCAACACAGAATCTGATAGCTTCTGTATGTTCTTTGTGTGAAAGTGTTGAGCCTTCACCTGTTGTACCACAGACTACAATAGCATCTGTACCATTGTCAATCTGGTCGTTGATGATTTTTTCAAATGTGTCAAAATCGATTTTCTTAAGGTCTTCTGTAAAAGGAGTAATAATCGCAATAGCAGAGCCTTCAAAAATAACTTTCTTTTTCATATAGAAAATCTCCTTTTATGAAATATCAGCACTTGGGTTCAATATAACCTTCAGCGCAAAGAAGTTCAGCAAGAAGAACTGCACCGCCTGCTGCACCTCTGAGTGTGTTGTGTGAAATACATACAAACTTATAATCATACTGAGTGTCTTCTCTCAGACGGCCTGTTGAAATAGCCATACCGCCTTCAAGTTCTCTGTTGATCTTTGTCTGAGGCATGTTGTCTTCTGTATAGTAGTTGAGGAACTGTTTGGGAGCGTGGGGAAGTTCAAGTTCCTGAGGTCTGCCTTTGAAGTTCTGCCATACTTCAAGAATTTCTTCCTTAGTGGGCTTCTTTTCAAAACGAACAAAGCAAGCTGCCATGTGACCGTCTGAAACGGGAACTCTGAGACACTGAGCTGTGAAGTAGGGCTTTGAAGCGGGAACAATTTTACCGTTTTCGATTGTACCCCAGATTTTAAGAGGTTCTTTTTCGCTTTTTTCTTCTTCACCGCCAATGTAGGGGATGACGTTATCAACCATTTCGGGCCATCTGTCAAATGTTTTACCTGCACCTGAAATAGCCTGGTAAGTACAAACGAGAACATCCTTTACACCGAACTTTTCATCAAGAGGATAAAGTGCGGGAACATAACTTTGGAGTGAGCAGTTTGATTTTACAGCAATAAAGCCTCTCTTTGTACCGAGTCTCTTTTTCTGTGATTCGATGATATCAAGATGTTTATTGTTGATTTCGGGGATGATCATGGGAACATCATCTGTGAATCTGTGAGCTGAGTTGTTTGAAACAACGGGACATTCAGCTTTTGCATAAGCTTCTTCAAGAGCCTTGATTTCATCTTTTTTCATGTCAACAGCACAGAATACAAAGTCAACAAGACCTGCAATTTTTTCAATGTCTGATGTAGCATCAAGAACAATTTTTGACTTGAGGTTTTCGGGGAGTTCAGTTTTCATAACCCATCTGCCACCGAGAGCCTCTTCATAAGTTTTGCCTGCTGAACGGGGGCTTGCTGCAAGAACTTCAATATCATACCAGGGATGGTCTGCAAGAAGTGTTACAAATCTCTGACCTACCATACCTGTAGCGCCGATAATACCAACTTTATATTTCTTCATTAATTTTTCCTCCGTGAAAAGAAATTTCATTTTTACTATTGTAATTGAGGCAATTTTGCAATATAATGTGTTTTGCAATTATATATGCCACAATATAATATATATTATATTATCACTATTAACTTAATGTGTCAACTTAATTAAAAGAATTTTAGAAATTTGGTGCAATTTTAATGAAAAAATCTGATTTTTATTTCGATTTACCTAAAGAATTGATAGCTCAGGACCCGATTCCTGACAGAGATAAGTCAAAATTACTTCATCTTGATCGTTTTTCAGGTGAAATTGAACATAAGAACTTTTTTGATGTTCTAGAATATTTCAGACCCGGTGATTGTCTTATACTTAATAATACCAAGGTTATTCCTGCAAGATTATATGGTATAAAACCGACAGGTGCAAAAGTAGAATTTCTGATGCTCAATAACCTCGGTGATGATAAATGGGAGTGCATAACCGGACCCGGAAGAAAAGCAAGAACAGGCGATACTTTCACATTCGGTGACGGTATTCTTAATTGTGAAGTAATTGAAGTTCTTGAAAACGGAAACAGAATTGCAAAATTTACATACGAAGCTTC
Source organism: Clostridia bacterium (assembly GCA_017549665.1). The sequence goes on from JAFYUD010000220.1 coordinate 12,479, forward strand.
AAACATTTACGAGGTTCTTGACAGAATCGGTGAAATGCCGCTTCCTCATTATATTACACACGAACTCAAAGACAGAGAAAGATATCAGACTGTTTATGCAAAAGAACTCGGCTCTGCAGCTGCTCCCACAGCAGGTCTTCATTTTACACCCGAACTTTTAAAAAAGATTGAAGAAATGGGCGTAACAGTTGCTTATGTTACATTGCATGTTGGTATCGGCACTTTCAGACCTGTCAAAGCTGAAAATATCGAAGATCATGAAATGCATTCAGAACATTACTATGTTCCTGCAGAAACTGCAGAAATAATCAACAATACAAAGAAAAACGGCGGAAGAATTATAGCTGTTGGTACAACATCCTGTCGTACTCTTGAATCTGCATCAGATGAAAACGGATATCTTACAGAATGCGATGATTCAACAAACATATTTATTTATCCCGGTTATAAATTCAGATGTATTGATGCTCTTATCACAAATTTTCATCTTCCCGAAAGCACTCTTATTATGCTTGTTTCAGCTTTTGCAGGCAGAGAAAATACGCTGAATGCTTATAATAATGCAATCAAAGAACGATACAGATTTTTCAGCTTTGGCGACTCAATGATTATAATTTAAGAGGTAAATTATGTACAAACTTATAAAAAACAACGGCACTGCCCGTCTCGGTGAATTCAAAACAGTTCACGGTACAGTCAAAACTCCCGGATTTATGAATGTTGCAACTTGCGCTGCAATAAAAGGCGGACTTTCTGCATTAGACCTTGAAAACATCAATTGTCAGGTTATGCTTTGCAACACATATCATCTTCACGTGCGTCCCGGTGATGATGTTGTAAATGAAATGGGAGGACTTCACAAATTTACAGGATGGAGAGGTCCTATTCTCACAGACAGTGGCGGATTTCAGGTCTTTTCACTTTCTTCACTGAGAAAAATCAAGGAAGAAGGCGTATATTTTCAGTCTCATGTTGACGGCAGACATATTTTTATGGGTCCTGAAGAAAGTATGCAGATTCAGTCAAACCTTGCATCAACAATAGCTATGGCTTTTGATGAATGTGTTGAAAATCCTGCTACATATGAATATGCAAAGAAGTCTTGTGAAAGAACCACAAGATGGCTTATAAGATGTAAAAATGAAATGCAGCGCCTTAATTCTTTGCCCGAAACAATCAACAAAAATCAGCTTCTTTTTGGTATCAATCAGGGCTGTACTTTTGATGATCTGCGAATTGAACATATGAAAGAAATTGCGAAACTTGATCTTGACGGTTATGCAATCGGCGGTCTTGCTGTCGGCGAACCGAAAGAAGATATGTATCGCATTATTTCCGCAGTTGAACCTTATATGCCCAAAGATAAAATCAGATACCTTATGGGTGTCGGCACTCCCGGAAACATTCTTGAAGCTGTCAGAAGGGGAGTTGATCTTTTTGATTGTGTTATGCCCAGCCGTAATGCCCGTCACGGACATCTTAATACTTGGCACGGTATAATTAATCTTAATAATGCCAAGTATGAAAGAGATGATACTCCTATTGATGAAGAATGTGATTGTCCCGTATGTCGTAATCATTCAAAAGGATATATCCGACATCTTTTCAAAGCAAAAGAAGTGCTTGCTTTAAGATTTGCCGTTACTCATAACTTATATTTCTACAATAAGCTTATGGCGAGAATCAGGGAAAATCTTGAAAATGATACATTTGATGAATTTTACTCAAAATATGTTGATTTGCTTGACAAAAGAATAAAATAATTCTTTTTTATACTTGAAATTAATTTAATATTGTATTATAATAATATTTAAATTGTTCAATCGGAGGAATAAAAAAATGGATTTAACATTAAAACTTCTTGATGCAGCTGCAACACCTGTTGGTCAGGGAAATTCATGGACAACAATTCTTCTTATGGCTGCTCTTTTCGGTGTTATGTATTTCGTAATGATCAGACCCCAGAAGAAAAAACAGAAAGAAGAACAGGAAATGCGTGATGCTATCCAGATTGGTGATGAAATTACAACAATCGGTGGTATCTGCGGCAGAGTTGTTACTGTCAAGGAAGATTCACTTGTAATTGAAACAGGTGCTGACAGAAATAAGATGAAAATCACTCGTTGGGCTATTCAGACAAACAATACTGCAGAAGACAGACTTCAGGCTGAAAGAGCTGCTCAGGCTGCTGCAAAAGAAGCTGAAAAGGCTGAAAAAGGCAAAGGCAGACGTTCAAAAAAGTCAGACAACGAAGAATAATTGTTCTGTTGTAATATTAAAAAAATTACCTTCATATCTATTATTAGATATGGAGGTTTTTTTATGTCCCGAATAAAAAAGTTAACTAAAAATCCGGTCGGAAATATTATATTTTGTCTCTTTTCTGGCATTGTTTTGTATTTTTTGCTGCTATCATTAACTTCATATTTGATATTAAAAATCAGAATCAGTTCAGAATATTTATTCTTATTAAACTATATTATATCTACATTAAGTGTAATGCTGACATCTTTGATTTGTGCTCATAATTCACATGCAAAAAAACTTTTAAAAGGTTTTTTGTGTGGAACAATATTATGTATTTTTTTATTTTTGATTATTCTTTTTTTAAATAAATCATCATTGTCAATCATGCTATTATTGTATATTCCTATATGTGTTATATCCTCAATAACAGGTTGTATTGCCGGAATAAATATAAGAAAACAGTAGAAACAGGGGAACTGGAATGACATTAAAAACTGTAAGTTTTAGAAATAACATACATATTGAAAACAAGCAGGAGAGGGAAGTTAAAATTATGATCATCCTTCTTTCTGTTTTTATTGGCGCAATTATTTTAGGTGTTTCATTGGCACAAAATAATTTAGTTTTTTTACGTAATATATATTTCAATTTTTATGATATCGATTTTTCCTTTGGTATTATTTTCGGTAATACTTTAATTGTTAACTTATTATTGTTTTCAATTGTTGTCATTTCAGGTTTCAGTATTATCGGATGTCCGAGTGTTATAGCTGTATTATTGTTAAAGGGTTTCAGTATAGGATGTGTTTGTTTAGTTCTTTTAACAGAGTATGGCCTAAGCGGAATAGGTTTGTATCTTCTGATTATTTTTCCTTCAAACATTTTATCAGTAGTATTACTTCTTTTAGCATCAGAATTCAGTATTGCTCAATCATTTGATATTATATCAGTAATTTATGACAGAAATAAAGAAATAAAAATACAATTCAGAAGAATATTATATAAAAATATGATTCTGACATTTATTATGATAATTTCATCATTGTCAGAATCATTATTGTTTATGATATTTGGAAAATTGTTTGATATTTAGGTATCAATTTTTGCCAGTGGATTATTTTCTATGGCTGTTTTTCTTTGATCATCAACAAGATGTGTATAAATCTCAGTAGTTGAAAGATTTTCGTGGCCAAGAATATCTTTTAAAACAAGAACATCGGCATCACCATACTGATACATCAGTGTTGCTGCAGTATGACGCAACTTATGTGTTGATAAACCGAGATTGCCGATACCGGCTTTATCGAGAAACATTTTTACAAGATGCTGAACGGTTTTCGGACTGATTCTTTTTAATCTTGATGACAGAAATAATGCATTTTTATCTTCAACACCATCAACAGGTCTGACACGCATATATCTATCTACAGCGTTGATGCATGCATTATTGAGATAAACGACACGTTCTTTATTACCTTTACCGGTAACTCTCATAGAGCCATCAGAACGTATGTCTGTATAATTTAGTCCTACAAGTTCAGATAATCGCAAACCGCAATTAAGGAATAATGTCAAAATCGCATAATCACGTTCTTTGTTCTTTCCGTCAATTGCTTTTAGAAGATCAATACTCTGATCTAATGTAAGATATTTAGGTAAAGTCTTGTTTGTTTTTGGTGAATCAAGCACTTTCATCGGATTAATTTCAATAATCTGACGATTTTCGGAAAGATATTTAAAAAACTGTCTGATTGCAACTGTTTTTCTTGATCGTGTTGTAGGACTGTTCTTTTTTTCATTTTTACAGTAAGATAAAAACTTATAAGCATCATTAAGGGTAATATTTTTAAAAAATTCTGTATCACAGAATCTGATATCAGGATTATTTTTATCTGTCAGTTTTTTATCAATTGCAACAAATACAATAAACTCACGAAGATTTAATGAATATTCAAAAACAGTTTTTTGAGAACGATTTTTTATGGCATCAATATAATGCAGATAATCACATAAAAGCTGAGGTAAAGCCTCATAATCAGGCAGATAATTAATCATTCCGTACATTCCCCCTTATTAACTACCCTAAATTATACAAAATATTAATTTTGTATAATTGTAACACAAACTTTAGCAGATGTCAACAATTAATTTAAATATAATCCTGCCCTATCTGTTCTCTTTCATTGACACTTCTTAAATAATTTGTTATCATATTCAGGAGGTGTTTTTATGAAAAATAAATCATCAAATAAAAGAATCTTATTGCTGCTTATTATTCCTGCATTAATTATTTCAGATATATTATTATGTATTTGTTTTTATTTTTTTGAACCTATATATGTGGATTCACCTGATTTATCTCTTTCTGATTTCTCTTTTGAATTATATAAAAAATATAGTGATACAACGTCTGAGTTTTATATAAAACAGATTTCTGCAGATGATGTTGTATCAGCTGAAATTGATTCCAGATTGAAATATATAGATAATACAATTCTTATAACTTATGATGATTCAATTGCCAATATAGATACAATCAAACAGTTGATCTCTCCTTTCAACGGGACTGTTTGCGGTTATATTAATGAAATTAATTTTATTCAGGCTGAATTTCCTGAATCTGACTACCCTATGCTGCAGAACATCTGTTCTACATTAAACAAGAATAATTATGTTTTATCGGCAATTGTCGATTATTTTGAAGAAACACCACTTTCTGAAACTACAGATTATTCATATGAAACAAAGCCTTATTATTATGATCTGATAAATTATCCTTTATCTTTGAATAAATATGATATTAATACTTCATCAGTTACTGTCGGAATGTTAGATGTACTTGTTGACAGTAATAATCCGTATCTGAATGTAGCAAATAAAGATTATTATCAGTTAAGTTCACTCTCAAATCCCCTTATCAGTTCATTTAAAAATCACGGCACACATGTCGCCGGCATTTTTGGTGCATCATCAGACAGTAATGCTCCTGCTGTTTGTCCTGATTGTCAGATAATATCAGATAATGCTTTGAATTGTTCAATTTCATATTGGATTGCATCAATTGCTGATATGATCGTTAATCAGAATGTAAAAGTTATTAATATGAGTATCGGGTATAATCCTTACATCACGCTTTCTGCTACTCTCGGTTGCAAAAAAACGATTGAATTTATAAATAATGAAAATATATTATTTTGTGATGTATTAAGTGAACTTATTAATGATGGTTATGAATTTGTTATCTGCACTGCTGCAGGTAATGATTCCGGAAGTACAGTCAATAAAGTTTATAACAGATATTTTGGTTATGGAGAAAAGAGACTTCTTGACAGATTTGATATCTTTAATTTGTTTACTAAGAAAGTAAAAAAATGTAACGCACAGTATTCTTTACCAATTTCTTCGATTACTGATGAAAATATAAAAAACAGAATAATTGTTGTTGCATCATGTGATGGTGAAAATACCGTTTCACGTTATTCATCAATCGGAACAAGAATTGATATTATTGCCCCCGGAACAAATATATATAGCCTCAGTTCAGATAATGATTACGAATATATGTCCGGTACTTCAATGGCCACTCCTTTTGTTTCCGGTACAGCAGCTCTTGTTTTTGCAAAGAAGCCCGGTATCTCGGGTGAACAGGTTAAATATATAATAACTCATTCAGCCTCTGAAACTGTTTCTGACGGCTTTTATGACTACCCTCTTCTTAATGTTACAAATGTACTTGAAATGCTTAAATAAGTATTGTTATTTAAATTTTACTATGTTATAATTAAATAAAAAAAGGATGGTTATATTATGATACATTATATTGAAAATGAATACCTTAAAATAGGTGTTAAAGAAGCCGGAGCTGAATTAACAAGTGTTGTTTCTAAGGAAACCGGTTTTGAATTCCTTTGGCAGGGAAATGCTGATGTATGGTATGGTCAGTCCCCTGTTCTGTTTCCGAATATCGGATGTATGCTTGAAGATAAATATTATCTTGACGGCAAGGAATATTCTATGCCAAAGCATGGATTATTCAGAAAACGAAATGCTCAGTTTGTTTCGGATAAAGATAATAAACTTATTTTTTTGGAAAAAGCTGATGACGAAACAAGAAAAATTTATCCTTATGAATTTGAAGTATATGTTATTTTTGAACTGATTGAAAAATCTCTTAAAGTTACACATAAAGTTGTAAATAATTCAAATAATATAATGTATTTCTCCATCGGCGGTCATCCCGGTTTTAATTGTGAAATCGGTGATTTTCTGCTTTTTGAAAAATCAGAGACACTTGATACAATTGAAATTGATACTGAATGTTTAAGAACAGGAAATACAATTCCCTTCCTTGATAACAGTAATAAAATTGAAATTACAAAGAATGTTTTTGATAATGATGCACTTATTTTCACAGATATGAAATCATCATTTATTACTCTTGCAAGTGATAATCATAACAGAACAGTAAAATTTGATTACAGTGATTGTTCTTATCTTGGAATATGGGCAAAACCCGGTGCACCTTACGTTTGTATTGAACCTTGGTGGGGTGTAAATGATACTCATGAAAGAAAAGCTGATTTATCTCAGAAAGATGCAATTCTTTCAGTTGAATCCGGAAAGTCATTTGAATGTTTCTGGCACGCTCATTTTTCAGAATAATTTATATTGACTCTTTACATAAAAGCTGATAAAATAATTTAGTAAAAAATTAAGGAGATTTTATAATGAATAATGAATTTATGAATGAAATTGAAAATGAGGATGAAAACGCACCTCTTATCGTTAGTGTTGTAGATGAAAACGGAGAAGAGCACATCTTTGAAGAGCTTGATACTCTTGAAATTGATGATAATGAATATGTGGCTCTCCTTCCCATTTATGATGACGAGGTTGCTGATGAAGACGGTGAACTTATCATCCTTAAGAGGAACTATGACGGTGATGAGATTTATCTTGAACCCATTGAAGATGATGATGAATTTATGAAAATCGGAAAAATGTTTGAAGAAAGACTCTCCGATATTTTCGATTTCAATGATTAAAATTTAATATACTTTCCTGCTGTGTGCGATTTGTTTACAACCTATATTAACCCAACGAACTTTTAAAAGGGAGCCTTGCTCCGCTGCCGGGATGCAGACCTCCCGCTTTGGCGGACGAAGGGAGCGCGATGGTATCGGGCGGCACCCACCCTGCTTTATTATGCAGGTTATTATCGGTTGTAAGACGGCACAGCGGGATTTATATTTACTGCGTAAAAAAATACGCAGTTTTTTTAGATTAAAAAACAGAGGTAATACAACGTGTATTACCTCTGTTTATAATTTAAGTGATTTCGTTATCGATATGATTGTTATCTGTAGATTCACCGAATCCGGGTTGAAGATGAGCTGCAACTCTGAGAATTAATCTTGCATCTTTAGCTGTGATTTTTCCGTCAAAATCAACATCGCATCTCTTGAACATTACTTCATCAGTAACAGTGTCAAGACGAGCAGCAATTCTGAGAACCTTTCTTGCATCAGAAGCTGAAATATATCTGTTATTATCAGTATCACCGAGCATAAAGTAGAAATCAGCAGGAATATCAAGAGTTACCGGTGTAATAAATGTTTCATCATTACTTTCATAGAAGTAAGCAGCGCCTACTTTGAATGTTGAATCAACGGGCTTTGCTCTCTTTACATCGAGATGATATGTAGCAAGAAGAAGATCACCGTTTTCATCACAATCAGCAGCATCTACACCGTTTTTAACAGCAAATGCACAGGAAAGAACACCTGTAGTTTTAATGGGTTTGCCTGATACAGCAAAACCTTCGCTGAGTGAAGTTGTATCAGCATCTGTATATGTGAAAAGTTTTTCATCATAATTGATTATAAAGTTACCACCAGTTGCGCCTTCAGCATCAAGAAGAATAAGCTGTAATTCAAGGCAGTTTACACCTGAATTATATGAAGGTCTGAGTTCAACATTATATGATGCATCATCGAGAGCTTCTTTTTCAGTCTTATAATCAAATCTGATTCCACTCTGCATATAATCAATAAGCCCTGCAGACATAAGAAGTATCTTTCTGGCATCAGCACCATTGATAAGCTTATCAGGGTAAACATCGCCATTCATAAAGGGAATGGTGCCTTCTTCGATGTATTCATCACCGTCTTCTACACGAAGAGCAACACTTGCATCAAGTGATGTTACTAATGTATCAATATTGATGTCACCGAGAAGATATTTACCGGGGATTGCTTCATCAGCTCTTATTCCGTCTGAACTGAGGATTCCGGGGTTAATGAATCTGTTATAATTCATAAACTGTTTGTAAGCTACATCCTGCCATACGGTTCTTTCATTTTCTGCTGTAATTAACCAGATAAGAAAATCAATTGAATTGCTTTCATAAGAGAAAGTTCCGTGTTTCATATTCTTGATGAACCATGTGTTTTCAGGGAGAGCACATGTCGAAGCATCAACGTAATGACAGATTGTACCCATAGAATACCAGGGAGTAAGCATATCATATGTATCTGAAATATGATCATGGCCATCATTGTATTCCTGAACAGCTTCACCTGCATCTTTTACATCGTTAAGATCTACACATGTAGCACCGAAACTTGCATATGAAGTGTCAACAACTCCGTCTGATTGAACACTGTTATTTTCACCGAGAGGAACAATCTGAAGATCCCATGCAGCAACAACACTTATATTGATACCGTTATCTTTTGCATCTGTAAGGATTGATTCATAATCGTACTGATAATCTTTAAAAGTATTGATAGTTTCATATATTGCAAATTCAGTATCTTCACCGTAAATGTTTGCAAGAGCTGTTTCATAATCTTCTGTAGGTACAAGAGCCCATATACCGGGCATTTTTGCAATTTCTGCAGTGATTCCGAAATGCTCTGCAAAGAATTCGAGATCGGAAAGAATCTTTTCTATTTCGAAACAGAAACTCTGGAGTTCCCATTCGTTATTGAGAACATAGTTGATGAGCCATGTTGAGAATGCAGTAAGAGGATTATCAGAAATATCATTTGTGTATCTGATGTATGCGCTTGAGAAAGAAAGAAGGTCAGATTTTTTGTTGATGATTTCACCCTTCATAAAATCGCCTACAACAGATGTACCGAGAAATTCAGAAGAAACTGTAACAAAATTCTTTACGTTTTCAGCAGCATCTTCTTCAATAGCAAGATATGTTGTTGCAACTGTTGAACCGTAACCTTCAGAAAGGATTGAAACTTTGTCTGAACCGGTTTCATCTTTTACATGTTCAACAAATTCAGCCATTCTTTCAGCATTTTTAACGGGGTCAAGACGCCAGTCGTATGTAAATATATAAGTATTTTCATAGCCGATAGATTCTGCAATTGATTCACCAAGAACGCCTGCAAATGAATATGCAAAATCATAATCTTCATTGAAATAGTACTCAAGAGATTCAGTAAGTTCAAGAGCACCGATTGAAGGATAAGCGGGGGTACCGTCTTCATTCATTTTTAATAATTTGATATTATCAATTCTTGCCTGAATCTGTAATTTGAAATCTTCAATAATCTGATTGAAATCAATGCTTTCAATAATAGCTTTGATATCAAAACTCTCCATATCGAGACTTCCGAGCAAAGGAACGATAGTCTCAATTGCTTTATTGATAATTTCGTTGATATCTCCACCGAAGCCGAGGTAATCAATAAGAAGCATAATGATATCAAGAGTAGGCATATCTTTCATATTCATCAATACATCAGCACTGAATAATTCAAGAATGTTCTCTGAAAAACCTGATGTAAAAAGAATATCAAGCTGATAGTCTGAATAATTGAACACTACCGAATTGTTATCAGTGTTGTAAATAGGGTTGTAATTGATATCATTTACAACAATAACAGGTGTTTCATTGTCTTCTACAGCAAAACCGGTAATGGTTGAACCAAGTAAAAGAACTATACTCAGAATACAGCAAAGAGCCTTTCTGAAAATAATTTTCATAGGTAAAATACCTCCTACAACATATATATAATTATTATATAACAAATAAAAATAATTTGCAATATAAAATTTAAATTATATCGAATTTAAATACAGTAACAGATCTGTATTCATCTCCTGCATTAAAAATACAATTCGGAAATTCAGGTTTGTTGGGTGAATCGGGATAAAACTGAGTTTCAAGACAAAAACCTGTTCTTTTGTTCATAGGTTTATTATTTTTGCCGATTACTCCTTTTAGGAAATTACCTGCATAGAACTGAACACCGGGTAAATCTGTGTAAACTTCCATTTTTCTTCCGCTTATGTCATCATAAACTTCAGCAGCTATTAAAAGTGATTTTCCGTCATAATTATTGATGCAGAAATTATGGTCATAACCACCTGTGAAATTCAGCTGATCACAATCATAATCAATATCATCACCTATTGTTCTGAAATTCCTGAAATCAAAGGGTGTATTTTCAACAGACATCAGTTCACCTGTGGGAATGCTGAATTCATTAACAGGTGTGATATAATCTGCGTTGATTTTCATTTTGTGTTCAAGAATTGAGCCTGAATCATATCCTCCGAGATTGAAATATGCGTGATTAGTAAGGTTGATAGGTGTTTTTTTATCAGAAACTGCATAATATTCAAGCTTCAATTCATTTTCATCGGTTAGAATATATGTAACTTCCGCTTTTATATTTCCAGGGAAACCGTTTACTCCGTCTGGGCTGTTGTATGAAAATTTAACTGAGTTATCATTGACGATTTCTGCATCCCAGATTGCAGTATTGAATTCACCGTTTGAATGAAGACAAGTAACATTTTTTTCATTTGCTGTGAGTTTATAAAGTTTTCCGTCTATTGAAAACTGCGAATTTCCTATTCTGTTAGCATAAGGACCAACAATAACGCCCTGATAATCAGTTCTGTTTACAAAGCCGTCAATATCATCGAAACCAACAAGAATATCACAGAACTCCCCTTTTTTATCGGGTGCATATATTTCTGTAAGAGTTGCACCGTAGCTAATAATTGAAGCTTTTAACCCATTGATGTTTTTTATTGTATATTTTTTTATTGTTTTATCATTTACAATACCGAAATTTGATGTATAAACTGACATTTTAAACATATCCTCCTATTATATTTTTTATAATTATACATCTTTTTGTTATATTAAGTCAATATTTATTTATATTATTTTAAATATTAATTACAATATATATAACTTGACTTTTTAGTATTTTGGTTATATAATAAATTGATTAATTGTGTAGAGAGGTGAAATCTATGGATGCAGGAATAAACAGCACATTTTTCATTCAGATTCTTTTGTTCTGTATGTTATTTCTTGTTTTATTGATATCTGTAGTTTCCCTTTTTATAAAACCTGCAAAACGTACAATCAGAGCAAGTCTTGTAGATGTAACAAACGGTCATATTATAGATATAAGCAGGTCTGAAACATCGATCGGACGAGCTAAAGCGTGCGATTTTGTTATTTCTGATATTTCAGTTTCAAGATTCCACGCTGTATTATCCAAGCGAAGTTCAGGATGGATGATTTTTGATACAAACTCTACATCAGGTATTAAAGTCAACGGAAAAAAAATTGAGAAAAAAGCGTATCTCAATGACGGCGACAATCTTCTTTTCGGCAAGAGTGAATATGTTTTTTATTCCACTGCTGTCACAACAAGACAACAGATTGTCCGTAAAACAAAACAACCTTCTGAAAACAGAACTCAGTACAGAAAAAAGCCTCAGTATTATAATGATGAAGCTGTTACATATAAAAATCCGAAGAAATCTTCTTCATCTCAGAAAACAGTTAATCGTTCAAAATCAGTATCTTCAGATAAGCATAAATAACCGGAGTGAATCCAATTGGAAACTACGAAAAATACAAAATTATATTTTGGCAGACCCGGAAGTATGTATGGTCTTCTCAGTTTACTTGTTATGTTGTTTTTGACAATGTATCAGGTTTTGATGAGTTATCTTGTTTTATCAAAAGACAGTGAGAATTTCTCTGAATTACTGATATATTTTGCAGTATATATTATTGTTGAATGGATTTATTATTTTATATTTGCTGTTGTTCAGAACCGCCATATCAGCCTTGAGCTTATAGGTTTTGCGTTATCATCTGTCAGTCTGTTTGTTACAGCAAGTGTTTCTCCCACAAAAGCATTAACTCAATTCGGTGCTATATTTATCGGATTATTTGTTTTTATCATAATGGTTTTATACATGAGAAGTACCACAAGAACAGGTGCTTTGAGAATACCTATGGCAGTTGCTGCATTAGGTTTGCTTGCTTTTACTCTTGTATTTGCTTCATATACCAATGGTGCAAAAAACTGGATATATTTAGGTCCTGTTTCAATTCAGCCTTCTGAATTTGTTAAACTAGCTTTTATTTATGTCGGAGCTGCTCCTCTTGATAAAATTCAGTCATCAAAATCATTGACAGCTTATGTTCTGTTTGCAGTTTCCTGTGTCGGATTGCTCGGTCTTATGTCTGACTTTGGTACCGCACTTATATATTTTGCAACATTTATTATAATTGCATTTCTTCGTTCAGGTGATATTCGTACAATTGTTATGATTTGTACAGCAGCTGTTATCGGTGCAATTATTATTCTTACTATGAAATCATATATTCTCACAAGATTTGCAAGTTATCGTCATATATGGGAGCATATGTATGATTCAGGTGGTTATCAGCAGACAAGAACGCTCATTTATTCTGCAAGCGGAGGATTTTTTGGCGTCGGACTCGGAAACGGACATCTTCGTGATGTTTTTGCCGCTACAGAAGATCTTATTTTCGGTTTGCTTTGCGAAGAACTTGGTATGCTTTCCGCTTTTCTGATTGTAATATGTCTTGCAGGTCTTGCACTTGCTGCTGTTTATAATGCTAAATTTGCGAGATCCTCATTCTTTACAATTGCGGCTTCAGCTGCTGCAGGTATGATTATTGTTCAGACAGCGCTAAATATATTCGGTGTTACTGATTTCCTGCCGCTTACCGGTGTCACACTCCCCTTTGTAAGCCGTGGTGGATCAAGTATGATATGCTCATGGGGTCTTCTTGCTTTCATTAAAGCTGCAGATTCTCGTTCTTATCCTCAGTTACATAAAAGTAAAACGGAGGGCAAAATACGATGACAATTATCAATAAACGAATTATTGCTGTATTTTCGATTATTTTTATATTTATTTTTTTTGTCGGAATTCTGATGTTCTCAATGTTTGCACACTCTGACGAATATGCTCTGAAATCTGTAAATTATCATTTGTATGAAAGCGGTGTTCTTCTTAATGCAGGTGACATTGTTGATGTAAACGGTAATAAACTTGCATATACAGAAAACGGCGAAAGAAAATACAGTGATGATTCTTCAATCAGAGCCGCATTACTTCATATTATCGGTGATAATCAGGGATTTATAGACGGTGGTATACAGGATACTTTCCGTGTTGAATTATGTAATTATAACCTGATTTACGGCGTTAACAGCAAACTGAAAAATAAGGTCAGACTTACTCTTGATTCTGAGCTTTGTGCTTATTCTTATAATCAGCTATTACCTTATAAAGGTTGTGTAGCTGTATGTAATTACAAAACGGGTGAGCTTGTTTGTATTGCTTCTTCTCCGTCATATGATATGTTTGATAAACCTTCAGATATGGAGAATAATCCTGATTACGAAGGTGTATATATAAACAGACTTTACGGTGGATTGTTTACTCCCGGTTCTGTATTCAAACTTGTAACCTCACTTGGTGCTATTGAAAATATTGACGATATTCATACAAGAACTTTTACTTGCACAGGTTCTTTTAAAACAGGTCAGGGTACAATTATTTGTAATGATATTCACGGTCAGATAACCTTCGATGAGGCATTGAAGTATTCCTGTAATAGTGTTTTCGCTCAGATAGCAATTGAAATGGGCTATGAAAAATTACAGAATTCTTTTGATAAAGCAGGCCTTGGTCAATCTTATAAAAACTGTGACAGAATTAAAAATAATTCAGGTAAGTTCCGTCTGACAAATGAGAGTACATCATCAGATATCGGCTGGACTGCAATCGGTCAGGGCGATACACTTATAAATCCTTATTCATTCCTTACTTTTGTATGTGCAATTGCAAATAACGGACAGGCTTATCTTCCCTATTTTGTTGCGTCCGCCGAATCATCTTCCGGAAATGAAGTTTATTATGTCAAGCCCGAATTAGCTGATATTTCAATTAATGAAACAACTGCTAAAACATTAAAAGAAATGATGCGCAAAACCGTTAATGAGTATTACGGAGATTACCGATTCGGAAATCTTGTAATGTGCGGAAAAACCGGTACGGCAGAACGTGATAATGAAAAACCTCACGCGTGGTTTGCAGGATTTTCTTATGATGAAAAATTTCCTTATGCAATTGTTACTGTTATTGAAAACAGCGGCTCAGGTCTGCAGTATGCAGGAACCGCTTCTTCAAATATATTGCAAAAACTATATTCTCAATTATATTAATCACAGGGAGAAAAATTTATGAGTTTTATTGAAATGGATTCTGTTTATAAAAGATACAGAATGGGGGAAGTCACTATTAATGCAGCTGATAATGTTACATTTTCAGTTGAACAGGGTGAATTATGTATGATTGTCGGTCCCAGTGGTGCCGGTAAAACAACAGTTCTTAATATTCTCGGCGGTATGGATGAATGTAATGACGGAAGAGTCCGTGTCGGCGGTGAATTGATTAATAATTACAATCAGAAGAAACTTACCGATTACAGAAGATACGATGTAGGATTTGTCTTTCAGTTCTACAACCTTGTTCCTAATCTTACTGCACTTGAAAATGTTGAACTTGCTTCTCAGATAAGTTCAAAAGCATTGAATCCTGTTAAAGTTCTTGAAAAAGTCGGTCTCGGTGACAGAATGAACAACTTCCCTGCTCAGCTTTCAGGTGGTGAGCAGCAGCGTGTTGCAATTGCACGTGCTCTTGCAAAAAATCCCAAATTGCTTCTTTGTGATGAACCTACAGGAGCTCTTGACTATAAAACCGGTAAACAGATTCTTTCTTTATTACAGCAGACATGCCATAACACAGGCATGACAGTTATAATTATCACACACAATCAGGCCATTACACCTATTGCAGATAGAATTATTACAATGAAAAACGGCCGAGTCAACAGAATCGAAATTAATGAAAATCCCATTTCCGTTGATATGATAGAATGGTAACGGAGGAATTATTTTGAGCATTGCATTATTATCAGATATTCTTCGCTCAATAAGAAAATCAATGAGCAGATTCATATCATTGATTATGATTGTTGCGTTAGGAACCGGATTCTTTGTAGGTATTAAATCTGCCGGTCCTTCAATGAGTGAAACAGCTGAAGAATATTTCAAATCAAATAATCTTATGGATATCAGGGTGCAGTCTCCTATCGGACTTACTGATGATGATATTCAGACATTAAAAGACATAAAAGGCGTCAACGGTGTAATGGGTCAGAAATTTGCTGACGCACTTATTCTTGTAAACGGACAGCCTGAAATAGATATTGACGGTTCTCAGATCAGTACACGAGCATATGGTATAAATCTTGCCAAGCTTCAGGAATATTATTATGGTGTTTACGATGAGAACTTTATCAACAGACCTACATTAATTGAAGGAACATATCCTACAAAAAATAATCAATGTCTTGTTGATGAAAGTGCTCTTTCAACACCTGACAGCTTCAAAATCGGTAATATCATTTCTTTTGAAGCTGATAAAAAGACTGATTTATCAGGCCTTGCTGTAACAGAATTTGAAATTGTAGGTATTATCCGTTCACCTTACTATCTTTCTTTTGAACGAGGAAACAGCCTTGTTGGCAGCGGTAAAATAGGTACTTATATTTACATTCCCGATTCGGCATTCACAACTGACTACTACAGTGAAATTTATGTTTCACTCGCAGATAGTGATAATTATGATCCTTTTTCCTCCGAATATAATGACTATGTGAATTCATTTGTTTCATTGATTCAATCTGTTTCAAGTGCAAATGTAAATAAAAGAGCTGACTCTTTAAAACAAACATTACCTAAAGAAATTGCTGATGCTGAAAAAGAATATAACTCATCAAAAAAACTTATTGATGATGGTCTTAAAACTGCAGAAAATCAGGTAAAGCTCTTCCAGAAATATGTTGATGACCCTGAAGGTTCATATCAGGATGCTGTAAATCAGGCTGCAAATGCTCTTGGTATTGCAGAAGATGAATTTAACGGAAATTCACTTGAGTATAATCAGGCAATTCAGACATATAATCAGAATTTACAGGCATATAAGGCTGCTACTGCAGAACAGAAAGATAAATATGCAAAATGGCTTGAAGCTAATGAAAAATATAATGCAACAGCAAATTTGCTTACAACTGCACAAAGTACGGTAAATTCAACAAAACAACTTATTTCTTCAACTAACACTGTCATCACATCAACGAGTGATGTTCTTACATCTCTCGAAGATTATCAGAATGGCAAACTCAATGATGATCAGATTTCACAGATTCTGGGGACAATGCAGGCTATCAATCCTGATCTTTATGCTTCCATTACTTCCCTTTCTGCTGTAAGTATGGCTACTGAAGCAATTGCTCTTATTAATCCTTATCTTACTCAGCAGAAAGAACAGCTTGCAATCTACGAACAGGATCTGGCTCAGAAACAGAAAGAACTTGATGAATATAATAAGACTTTTGAAGCAGCTGCGGTATATCTTGCTACAGCAAAAGCTGCATTCGAAGAAGCTGATAAAAAACTGGCAGCAGCATATGATCAGCTTGAAGCATTTCATACTCAGCTTCAGGGCTCTCAGAGTGAACTTTCAATGGCCCAGATTGAGCTGATGATTAATCAGAATGCTGTAAGTAATGATCTTGATATGCTTAAAGCAACAATTACAAATGCAAAAACATATCTTGACAAAGCTGTTGAAGAATATAATAACTTAAAAAGAATAAGTGACACAACGTTAGTTTCTTCTTATAATAAGATTGAAAATTCTAAGAAACTTTATGCTAAACTTGATTCTGCTAAGTGGAATGTTTATGACAGAAATGACACACCGGGATTCAGCAGTTATGAAGGGGCTGTTAACACTGTTTCTGCCCTTGCAAACATATTTCCTGTTATATTTTTCCTTGTAGCTGCACTTGTTTGTCTTACAACTATGACAAGAATGGTTGAAGAAGAAAGAACGCAGATGGGCACACTTAAAGCTATTGGTTATTCCAATTCAACAATTGCTAGCAAATATCTGATTTATTCATTATTTGCAAGTATTATCGGTGTTGCACTCGGTATTGTTCTTGGTATTTACCTTCTTCCTTTCGCTATATTCAAGGCATATTCTATTATGTTCTCAATGCCGACGATTGTTTTTACATTCCCTGTTATTTATATAATTATCGGCACTTCTATTTCACTTCTGACAACAATAATTGCCTCTGCAGTTGCATCTGTACGTGAATTAAAGGTAAATCCTGCATTCCTTATGCGCCCCAAAGCTCCAAAACCAGGCAAACGTGTTCTTCTTGAAAGAATCAGATTTATCTGGAAACGTATGTCATTTACAAGTAAGGTTACAATAAGAAATCTTTTCAGAAAAAAATCCAGACTTATAATGACAGTTCTCGGTATAGGAGGTTGTACAGCACTTATCCTCGGTAGCGTAGGCTTATATTTCTCTGTCAACAATATTATGAAAAAACAATATGATGACGGTGGAATTGCAAAATATGATATGCAGATTGTTTTTGATGAAGAACAAGATGAAGAATCTGTTCTTATGAAAACACTTCGTAATGATATCAGAATCAAAGAAATGATGCTTACATCTATGATTTCTGTAACAGGTGGTTCAGACAGAGTTGAAAAAAGCGAAGATGTATATCTGTTTGTTCCTAAAAATTCATCAGAACTCAATAAATATATTGATCTCAAAAACAGAAAATCAGGTGAACAAATTACACTTGATGATACTGGTGCTGTTATAACAGAAAAATTCGCTAATGATACTGATACGGTGATTGGTGATAAAATATGGATTAAAACAGCTGACGGTGAAATATTTTCAATTCCTGTTGCTAATATTACAGAAAACTATACATTCAGTTATGTTTATCTTTCTGAAAACCTCTATCAGTACCTCTTCCAGGAATCTGTTGATTATTCTTATGCAATATGTACTGTTGATGATATGGTTTTCGGAAAAACAAACAATAATAGTTCAAATGTTTCTCAGTTAACAACTGACCTTATGAACTATGCTGATATCAATGCAGTTGCATTTGTAACGGATACAATCGATTCACTTAATGAAGTAATCAATGTTCTCAGTTTTGTAATTCTGATTTTTATAATATCAGCAGGGATTCTTGCATACATTGTTCTTTATAATCTCAGTAATATCAATATTTCTGAACGACATCGTGAACTTGCTACAATCAAGGTTCTTGGCTTCCACGATAAAGAAGTATCGCAATATATTTATCGTGAAAATATTGTTCTGACATTAATAGGCATAGCTCTTGGTATCGGACTCGGTGTTCTGATTCATAAATTACTTATCATATTCTGTTCGGTTGATGCAGTTATGTTTGTTCAGACTCTTACATGGTACAGCTATCTTATTGCAACAGGACTTACTGTAGTTTTTGCATTAATTGTAAATACAATAATGCATAAGAAAATGAAAAAAATTGATATGGTTACTTCGCTTAAAGCAATTGAATAAAATAATTAAGGAGCAGTCAATTGACTGCTCCTTTTGTACTATTTAATTATTTAATATCTCCGTGCTTTTTCTTGCTTTGTGATTCACAGTAAATACATCTGTAAACAAGGTTTTCACGATCTGTAAGTTTAAATATATTGGGGAGTTCTTGCTCGATTGAAGTAATACATCTGGGATTTGTGCATTTGATAACACCTTCAATTCTTTCAGGAGGCTCAATATGACGTCTTTTTACCACTTTACTGTCTTCAATAATACTTACAGTAACACCGGGTGCAAGATAACCGAGAACATCAAGGTTGACATCAATGGGTTCACAGATTTTAAGAATATCTTTTCTGCCCATTTTAACGCTTGAAGCATTTTTGATGATTGCTACCTGACACTCAAGTTTGTCAAGATTAAGTGCTTTGTAAATTTCCATAGCACCACCTGCCTGAATATGGTCAAGAACAACACCGTTTGTAATTGTATTGAGAATCATATTAGTTTACCCCCAATAACTTCATTATAAGAGCCATTCTGATAAATTTACCGTTGAGTGCCTGTTCAAAATAACAAGCTCTGGAGTCATTATCAATTTCAACTGAAATCTCGTTAACTCTGGGCAACGGATGAAGAATGGAAAGATCACTCTTAGCTTTTTCAAGTTTTGACATATTGAGAATATATGTATCCTTGAGTCTTAGATAATCTTCTTCATTGAAAAATCTTTCTCTCTGCACTCTTGTCATATAAAGAATATCAAGCTCGGGAATAGCTTCTTCAAGGCTTCTTGTTTCAATATATTCTATATTACTCTTGTCAAGTTCCTGCTTAATATATGAAGGAACTTTAAGTTCATCAGGTGAAATGAGAACAAATTTAACATTCTCATATCTTGCCATAGCACCGATAAGTGAATGAACTGTTCTTCCGAATTTCAGATCACCGCAAAGCCCTACTACAAGATTATTGAATCGTCCCTTCTCTCTGTTGATTGTAAGAAGGTCTGTGAGAGTCTGAGTGGGATGATTATGCCCACCGTCACCTGCATTGATAATAGGAACAAGAGAATGCATTGATGCAACGAGAGGTGCACCTTCTTTGGGATGACGCATTGCAATAATATCAGCATATCCGCTGCATACTCTTACCGTATCAGCAACGCTTTCACCTTTTGATGCAGAAGAATTATCTGCAGATGAGAAGCCGAGAACATTACCACCGAGTTCATACATCGCAGCTTCAAAGCTGAGCCTTGTTCTTGTTGATGCTTCATAGAAAAGTGTTGCAAGTTTCTTACCTTTGCATTTTTCGGAATACTTTGCAGGGTTTGCAATAATATCTTTTGCAACATCAATCAGTTCATCAATTTCCTGTGTTGTAAGCTCTTTGATATCAATAAGGCTTCTCATATTATGCACCTATCCAGCTTTCATCGGAAGGATTGTTTCTGAATTTGATAAGTCTTGCAATGTCTTCAGGCTTAATGTAGCCTTCATCAGCAGCAACTTCTGCAATAACATCGAAATTTGTAAGGCTGACATTCTTCACGTTTGCTGCAGCAAGTCTGTCAATACCCTTCTGCATACCGTATGTGAAGATGCTGACAATACCGAGCACTTCTGCACCAACTTCACGGAGAGCATCTACAACATCAATAACGCTGCCGCCTGTTGAAATAAGGTCTTCAACAACAACAACCTTCTGACCTGCTTCAAGTTTGCCTTCGATCCTGTTCTGTCTGCCGTGGTCTTTGTTGCCTGAACGGACATACCCCATAGGCATATCAAGAAGATGAGCTGCAATAGCTGCATGTGCGATACCTGCAGTGCTTGTACCCATAAGAACTTCGCATTCGGGATATTCTTTCTTTACAGTTTCTGCAATTGCACTTTCAACAACTACTCTGTGTTCGGGTGCTGTAAGGATGAGTCTGTTATCGCAATAAACAGGGCTCTTGATGCCGCTTGCCCATGTGAAGGGCTCTTCGGGACGGAAGAAAACAGCACCGATTGATAATAAAGCTTTAGCTACTTTTTTCTGCATTTTATATATCTCCTTTTGATTTTATCCTACAAATTCTTTTACGCATCTTCTGTAAGCTGCTACAGGATCTTCAGCAGCAGTAATGGGACGACCTACAACAATGTAATCAGAACCGATTTCCTTTGCTTTTTCGGGTGTTGTAACACGTACCTGATCACCTACATCACCGTCAGCAAATCTGATACCGGGAGTAATTGTATAGAATTCAGCGCCACATACATCGTGAACTTTTGAAGCTTCAAGAGGTGAACAGACAACACCGTCAAGACCTGCTTTTTTTGCGTTTGCAGCGTAATGCATCACAACTTCGTCTATGGGCTTGTCTATAAGAAGATCAGTCTTCATTCTTTCTTCACTTGTTGAAGTAAGCTGTGTAACAGCAAGAAGAATAGGTCTTGTACCGTCAGGTCTTGTAAGACCTTCGATAGCAGTTTCCATCATAGCGATTGTTCCGCCTGCATGAAGGTTGCACATATCAACATCAAGTGCTGAAAGTACCGACATAGCTTTTTTTACTGTGTTAGGAATGTCGTGAAGCTTGAGATCAAGGAAAATCTTGTGACCTCTTTCTTTGATTTCACGTACGATTGAGGGGCCTTCTGCATAAAAAAGTTCCATACCGATTTTTACAAAAGGTTTCTCCTCCTTGAAATTATCAAGGAATTTCATACATGCGTCTTTACCTGCAAAATCACAGGCAATAATTACGTCTTTACCCATTAGTGAGCGCCTCCTATTATATCTTTAAGATTATTTATACCGTATTTCTGCATTACAGCGGGTAAATCTTCAATTATCTTTTTGCAAACAAAAGGATCAATAAGATTTGCCGCACCGATTTCTACTGCTGTTGCACCTGCAAGCATCATTTCAATTACATTTTCTGCTGTTGAGATGCCACCCATACCGATAATTGGAATATTGACAGCTTCGTATACTTTATAAACCATTGAAAGTGCTACGGGAAGAATTGCAGGGCCTGAATAACCGCCTGACTTATTATATACAACAGGCTTTTTGGTTTTAAGGTCAATTCTCATCCCCATAAGTGTATTAATCATACTGATACCATCTGCACCGGCTTCTTCACAAGCCTTCGCAATGGAAACGATATCTGTAACATTGGGGCTGAGTTTTATATAAACAGGTTTTGTTGTAACAGCTTTGACTGCTTTTGTTACTTCAAAAGCAGAGTCACAAGATGTACCGAAACTCATTCCTCCGCCATGTACGTTAGGACAACTTATATTGACTTCAATTATACCGACCTGATCTTCTTTATCAATTTTTTCACAGCAATAAACATATTCATCAAGTGAAAAACCGCTGATATTGGCAACAACAGGCTTATGGAAGCACTGTCTGAGTTTCGGTAATTCCTCGGCAATTACCTTTTCGATGCCCGGATTCTGAAGACCTACAGAGTTAATCATACCAGAATAACATTCAGCAATTCGGGGGGTGGGATTTCCGAAACGTGGTTCTTTTGTTGTTCCTTTGAAGGAGAATGAACCGAGAATATTAATGTCATAAAGCTCTGCAAATTCATAACCAAAACCAAATGTTCCGCTTGCTGGAATAAGAGGATTATCAAGCTCTATACCGCATAAATTTACTTTTGTGTTTACCATATGATTTCCTCCTTTACAAGCACAGGGCCGTCTTTACAGATTCTCTTGTTGCCGTATTTTGTTTTGCAGGAGCAACCCATACAAGCACCGAAACCACAACCCATTCGTTCTTCAAAACTGAACTGTCCTGATGTTGCTGAATAGTTATAAAGAGCTTTGAGCATTGGTTCGGGACCGCAGGTGAAGAAATATGAATAATCAATATCTTTAAGTGCATCAGTAACGAAGCCCTTGATACCCATTGAGCCATCTACAGTCGTAACAATAGTTTTACATCCGATTGCTTCAAAATCTTCCTTGCCGAAAACTTCGTCAGCTTTATTGAAACCGAGAATTGCCGTTACTTTCTTGCCTTCTGCAAGGAGCTTTTTTGCGAGGTAATACATAGGGGGTACACCTACGCCACCACCGATAACAACAGGGTTATCTCCTGCATCAGTAATATCAAAACCGTTGCCTAAGCCAACAAGAACATCGAGTTTGGTACCTGCTGTCATTTTACTCATCATTTCAGTGCCGGTGCCGACAACTTTATAGATAATTGTAAGTTCATTATCTTTACAATCAAAAATCGAAATAGGTCTCCTCAGATAAAGAGAATCAATTTTGATATTAATAAACTGACCTGAAGCTGTAACAGCACTTGTGTCACCTTCAAACACCATTTTAAATACGGTGTCTGTAAGTTTTTCATTAGATTTGATAGTGTAAATTACATTTTTCATTTATTTCACCCTTTATATACAATCTTACCATTGCAGACTGTAAGAACGCATTTTCCCTGAACTTTTTCTCCCTCGAATGGAGTTGCTTTTCCCATTGATACAAAATTATCAGAATTGATTGTATATTCCTCATCGAGATCAAATACACATAAATCAGCTTTGTTCCCTGTTTTTATGCCTGATTCTATTCCGAAACGATTGGCAGGGGCAATACTCATTATATCAACAAGCTTCTCAAGAGAAATAACCTTATTTTTAACAAGTTTTGTATACAATATCGGAAATGAAGTTTCAAGTCCGGTAATGCCCATATTTGAACCTGCAAGTCCTTTTGACTTTTCTTCCTTTGAATGAGGTGCGTGATCAGTAGCAATCATATCAACTGTTCCGTCAAGAATACCTTCAAGAAGTGCAAGTCTGTCATATTCACTTCTGATGGGAGGATTCATCTTGAATCGACCTTCATCCTTGAGCATCATATCATTCATCACAAGATAATGAGGACCTGTTTCACAAGTAATATCAACACCATCTGCTTTCGCTTTTCTTATGATTTCAACACTTTCTTTTGCTGAAATATGACAAACGTGATATTTTACACCTGTTTCTTTACACAGTTCAATATCTCTTTCAATCTGTTTCCATTCACTTTCAGAACAGATGCCTTTATGTCTGTTTAATCTTGCGTATTCACCGTCATGGATATAACCTCCGAAGAGCAGATCATTGACTTCACAATGTGCAGAAATGATTTTATCAAGCTTTTTTGCTTTTTTCATAGCAGAAAGCATCATTTCATCACTCTGAACTCCCCTGCCGTCATCAGAAAAACCGACTACATCAGCACTGATTTCTTCAATATCTGCAAGTTCTTCACCTTTTTCACCCTTTGTGATTGTACCGAAAGGATAAACATTTATTACTGCATCCTTTTTGATGATATCGAGCTGCAATTTAAGATTGTCATTTGAATCGGGACAAGGATTGAGATTCGGCATTGTGCATACTGAGGTATATCCGCTTTTTGCGGCAGCCATTGAACCTGATTTTATTGTTTCCTTATAAGAAAAACCCGGCTCTCTGAAATGCACATGCACATCAACAAAACCGGGAAAAATATATTTACCTGAACAATCGATGATTTCACCTGCAAAAGAAGAAACTGCTTCACCAACGGAAACAATATTTCCGTTTTCAATAACAATATCTGCATTACTGAATGAATTGTCAGTATATACTTTTGCACCTTTGAGAAGAATTGACATCATATCACCTATGACTGAATGATTATCCATAATAAAGGTTCCACCTTAAAGGCAGAACCTAAAAAACATATAGAACCTGCCGGATAACCGAATCAGAAATTTTTATTTATTATAACAAAAATTCTGATATATGTCAATATGTTAAAATAAATAATAAAATAAATAAAGTTACAGATATTTTTTTAGATAATGCCCCGTGTAACTTTCTTTTATCTGAGAAACCTCTTCAGGAGTACCTGTTGCAACAATCGTTCCGCCCCCGTCTCCTCCTTCAGGTCCGAGGTCAATTATATGGTCTGCACATTTGATAACATCAAGATTATGCTCAATAACCATTACTGTATTACCCGAATCAGCAAGCTTGTGAAGAATTTCAACAAGGCGGTGTACGTCAGCTGTATGAAGACCGGTTGTAGGCTCATCGAGAATATAGATAGTCTTCCCTGTCGGTCTTTTTGACAGCTCAGTTGCAAGCTTGACTCGTTGTGCTTCACCGCCCGAAAGAGTTGTTGCAGGCTGTCCTATTTTTACATAACCGAGACCTACATCATACAGAGTGTGGAGCTTTCTCTTTATTTTAGGCATCGCAGCAAAGAATTCAAGCCCTTCTTCAACAGTCATTTCAAGTACATCATAAATGCTCTTGCCCTTGTATTTTACTTCAAGAGTTTCTCTGTTATATCTTGCACCGTGGCAGACTTCGCAAGGCACATAAACATCAGAAAGGAAATGCATCTCAATCTTCACAATACCGTCACCCTGACAGGCTTCACAACGTCCACCTGACACATTAAATGAAAATCTTCCCGGCGAATATCCTCTTATTTTTGCATCCTGAGTCTGAGAATACAAATCTCGTATATCAGTAAACACACCCGTATAAGTTGCAGGATTTGATCGAGGTGTTCTGCCAATCGGTGACTGATCAATATTTATTACTTTATCAAGATTATCAATTCCGAGAAATTCAGTATGCTTGCCCGGAAATTTCTTTGCACCGTTGAGTTCTGCGGCCAGTTTTTTATATATAATCTCATTTACAAGTGATGATTTACCTGAGCCTGAAACACCTGTTACACATACGAATTTTCCGAGAGGTATTTCCACATCAACTTTCTTTAAATTGTTTTCAGAGGCGCCCTTTATTTTAAGAAAATGACCGTTTCCATTTCTTCTTTCAACAGGAACCGGAATTTTTCTCTTACCGCTGAGATATTGTCCCGTGACGGAATTCTTACATTTCTTGATTTTTTCAACATCGCCCGTGCATACAATTTCACCGCCATGAATGCCGGCACCGGGACCGATATCAACAATGTAATCTGCCGCATACATCGTGTCTTCATCGTGTTCAACAACGATAAGTGTATTTCCGATATCACGAAGTTCACGAAGAGTGTCAAGGAGCTTGTCATTATCTCTCTGATGAAGACCGATACTCGGTTCATCAAGAATATAAAGAACCCCCATAAGTGACGACCCTATCTGTGTTGCCAGCCTGATTCGCTGACTTTCACCGCCCGACAAAGTACCTGCAGAACGGGCAAGAGTAAGATAATCAAGACCGACAGAACAAAGGAAATTGAGACGGGATCTGATTTCTTTTATAATTTGATCTGCAATTATAAGTTCTCTTTCTGAAAGGACAAGATTATCAATAAATTCAAGCTCTTTTTTAACGGACAGATTTACAAATTCATTTATATTGATTCCGCCGACGGTAACAGAAAGGATTTCCTTTTTAAGTCTTGCACCGTTACAATCGGGACAGTTGCAGGCAGTCATTACCTGCTCAATTTCATATCTTGCCCAATCAGATGTGGTCTCTTTGTAACGTCTTTCAAGATTATTGATAATTCCTTCAAATTCCGCATTATAATTTCCGCTTCCGTATGCAGTTGCACGATGCATTTTCAGCTTTTCGCCTTTTGTTCCGTAAAAAATGGCATTTTTTGCATCATCTGAAAGATTTATAAACGGAGTATCAAGTGTGAAATTATATTTATCAGCAAGAGCATCAAAATACATCTTTGCAATAGAAGAATAATCTGCTTTTGACCATCCTGAAGCATTGATAGCTCCCTCCCTGATTGATTTTGATTCATCAGGAACAACAAGCGTAGGATCAACACGCATAAAGAAACTTAAGCCTGTACAAGTAGGACAGGCACCGTAAGGGTTATTGAATGAAAACATTCTCGGTGAAAGCTCATCAATGCTTACACCGTGATCAGGACAGGCATAATTCTGAGAAAAAAGCAGTTCTTCACCTTCAATAACACTTATAAGCACCGTACCTGAAGCAAGTTTTGATGCAAGTTCAACAGAATCTGCAAGTCTGCTTCTGATTGATTCTTTTATAACAAGTCTGTCGACAATAATTTCAATTGTATGTTTGATATTCTTTTCAAGAGTAACAGAATCATCGAGATCATAGATGAGTCCATCAATTCGAGCTCTGACATAACCTGATTTTTTTGCATTTTCAAGTTCTTTCTGATGAGTCCCCTTTTTTGCTCTTACGATCGGAGCCATTATCTGAATTTTACTGCCTTCGGGAAGTGACATTACCTGATCGACAATCTGATCAACAGTTTGCTGTTTTATCTCTTTACCACAGACAGGACAATGCGGAATACCAATTCTGGCATACAAAAGTCTGAGATAATCATAAATTTCAGTGACAGTACCTACAGTTGAACGTGGATTTTTTGAGGTTGTTTTCTGATCAATGGAAATAGCGGGTGAAAGACCATCAATACTGTCTACATTCGGTTTGTCCATCTGGCCTAAAAACATTCTTGCATATGATGATAATGATTCAACATAGCGACGCTGTCCCTCTGCATAGATTGTGTCAAATGCAAGAGATGACTTGCCTGAGCCTGAAAGCCCCGTAAAAACAACAAGCTTATTTCTTGGAATTTCAAGATCTATATTTTTAAGATTATGCTCTTTAGCACCTTTTACGATGATATTTTTCTGTGCCATTTTTATAACTCCTGTCTGAGTTTTTCAATTTTATCTCTCAGATATGCCGCATGTTCAAATTCCAGAATCTTTGCAGCTGCTTTCATTTCTTTTGTAAGCTCATCAATTAATTTCAGCTTATCTGCTCTTGAAAGACGTTTCTTTGATTTTCCTTCAACATTGTCTTTTGAGCTTATTTCAAGAATTTCGTGAACAGGCTTAATTATAGTCTGTGGTGTTATACCATTTTCTTTATTGTAAGAAATCTGTTTTTCACGTCTTCTGTTGGTTTCTTTTATTGCCGCTTCCATTGAAGGTGTAACTGTATCTGCATACATAATTACACTACCCTGAGAATTTCGTGCAGCTCTGCCTATTGTCTGGATAAGTGAACGTTCGGAACGCAAAAATCCCTCTTTATCGGCATCAAGAATTGCAACAAGAGAAACTTCGGGTATATCAAGTCCTTCTCTGAGCAGATTGATACCAACAAGAACATCATACTCCCCTTTTCTGAGGTCTCTGATAATTTCCATGCGTTCAATTGTATCAATATCATAATGCATATATCTTACCTTTATACCAAAATCGGTAAGATAATCGGTAAGACTTTCTGCCATTTTTTTTGTGAGTGTTGTAATAAGGACTCTTTCTTTACGTTCAGTTCTTATATTGATTTCCGAAATAAGGTCTTCAATCTGTCCGTCAACCGGTCTGACTGATATTTCAGGGTCAAGAAGACCTGTAGGTCTTATAACCTGCTCTGCGATATTGTCACTTTTTTGTAGTTCAAAATCACCAGGGGTTGCACTTACAAAGATTTTCTGACCGATTTTTGAATAGAATTCATCAAATGTCAGAGGTCTGTTGTCATACGCTGAAGGTAATCTGAAACCGAATTCAACAAGTGTGTCTTTTCTTGAACGGTCGCCACCGTACATTCCCCTTACCTGCGGTAATGTAACGTGTGATTCATCAATAAACACAATAAAATCATCAGGAAAATAATCAAGAAGAGTAAAAGGAGGCTCACCCGGTTTTCTGTCTGACATAATTCTTGAGTAATTCTCAATTCCTTTGCAAAAACCTGTTTCACGGAGCATTTCGATATCATATTCTGTTCGTTGTTTTATTCTCTGTGCCTCAAGGAATTTGCCTTGCTCTTTGAATTCCTTTTCTCTGTCAAGCATCTCAAAATAAATCTCATTCAATGCCCTTTCCATCTTTTCGTGAGAAACAACATAATGTGATGCAGGAAAAATTGCAACATGAGAAATAACATTATTGATATTTCCCGTTACCGGATTGAATTCGCAGATTCTGTCAATTTCATCACCGAAAAATTCAACTCTTATTGCAAATTCAGCTGTGTATACAGGAAATATTTCCACCACATCTCCACGAACTCTGAATTTATTGCGTGTAAAATTGATATCATTGCGTTCATACTGAATTTCAACAAGTTTCTTTATAAGTTCATCACGGCTTTTTTCCATCCCCTGACGAAGTGAAATTACCATACTTCTGTAATCTATAGGATCACCGAGAGAATAAATACAAGAAACACTCGCAACTATAATAACATCTCTTCGTTCAGAAAGCGCAGATGTTGCAGAATGACGCAAACGGTCAATTTCATCATTGACCGCAGAATCTTTTTCAATATATGTATCTGTTGTAGGAAGATATGCTTCGGGCTGATAATAATCATAATAGGAAACAAAATACTCAACAGCGTTTTCCGGAAAGAACTCTCTGAATTCAGAGCAAAGCTGTGCAGCAAGAGTTTTATTATGAGCAAGAATAAGCGTAGGTCTGTTTACTTTTTCAATAATATTTGCCATTGAAAAAGTTTTACCTGAACCTGTAACACCAAGAAGAGTCTGTTCTGATAAACCATCATTAAGCCCTTCTGCAAGGACTTCTATGGCCGCCGGCTGGTCACCGGTAGGTTTATATGATGAATGAAGAACAAACTTTTCCATTTAAATCTCCTATTTTATTTAAACTGAATGGTTTCAATAAATTTATCAAAATTGAATTTGTTTTCATATTCAGTATTTACATTGCAATTAATCATATAATACCCGGTATCATAAGGAATATAATAGATATAAGCATTTTTGTAAAATTCTGAAGATGTACATCTTTGCTTGAATGCTGTACATTCAAAATATTTTGTTGCAATTGAATACTTTTTATATTCAAATACTTCACTTCCAAAGCTTTCAAGAAGACTTTCGCAGTTTAATTCGGCAGATGTAATTGAATCTTTAATATCATATGGATAATAGCTGAAGAAAATTTCTGCTGAATATTTTTCATTGAAGAAATAACCGGGATTGTCAAAATCGCCTAAAATACCTTTAGGAAGTTTATATTTCATTTCTGCGGTTTCAACAGTCTGTCCGATTATAACCTGATCGTTGAAATCGATGAATTTATAAATATATTCATCATTATCATTCTTCTGTTTTTTTCCGTTTTCATTAAGCGTATAAACCTGAAGTTTATTGTTATCATTTATAATTATATTATCATTTTCATCTCTGGCAACAATATACTTTACTCCATCTTCGGCAGTAATTATATCTTTTTCAACTGTTGAACAAGCAGAAAAGGATGTAACAATAATAAATGTTAAAATAACAAAAATAAATTTTTTCATATTCTTATCCTTTCAACAACGACATTATTTCAGCTCTTGTTCTTGCGTCTTTCTTTGCAATTCCTCTTAAAGCTGATGTCTGAGTCATAGCACCTGCAGCTTTTGCACCTCGCATTGTCATACAAAGATGCTGAGCTTCAATAACAACTGCAATACCGAGAGGTTTTAATTCTGTATCAAGAAAATCAGCAATTTGTGATGTGAGCCTTTCCTGTAACTGCGGTCTTTTTGCATAGAGATCAACAATTCGTGCAAGTTTTGATAATCCGATTACTTTTCCCTCAGCGGGAATATAAGCAATATGTGCTTTACCAATAAACGGAAGCAGATGGTGTTCACACATTGAATAAAGAGGAATATCTCTGACAACAACTATTTCATCGTTATCATTTTCTGTAAAAACTTTCAGATGTCTGGTCGGGTTATCTGCAATACCCGAAAAGATTTCTTCATACATAGCTGCTACTCTTTTCGGAGTTTCAGCAAGCCCTTCGCGGTCAGGATCTTCACCGATTGCATAGAGAATTTCTCTTACGGCGTTTTCAATTCTTTCTTTATCCAAATTAATTACCTCATTTCAGATTTTATCGAACATTATCCTGATATAATGTCTTTTATCATCCTTTGAGAATGACACATGTGAGATATCAATCATATCTGATACATTTTCAGAAAGCTGATTAATTATGATATAAAGTTCATCAGCCAGAGAATCACTGTTGATAATCCCATTAACGGCAGCTGAATAACTTTTGTTATCGGAAAATTTGAATTCTAAATAATTTTTTCCATTATTAATGTTATCACATATCTTATCAGCAATTACTCCGGCTGTAATTTTATCAAATTTGTAAAACAACAATTCATTGATAACAAAATAATTATATGTTGAATCAGTTGCCTGAACATTGAACGAATGATCGATATGGTCGGTTGATATGTTTTTATCAGTCAGATTGAAAAACAGATGTGAAATAAAGCCTTCACTTTGAGATACAGGATCATCCCATGTCACATCAAGATGATACGGTTCATTATTCAGCCAGACAATATTCCACATATGACTGATTTTTTCATTTTCAGCTGTTATGCCTGTTCCGGAAATGACAGTTGATTCAATTCCTGCTTTTTTCAGCAGAATCATTGCAGCTCTTGAATAACCTGAACATACAGCCTTTTTTTCAATAAGACAACCGTATGCATTGGATGAATTTGGCGATTCGGAATATTCACAATTTTTAACAATATAATCGTGAATATATAATTCTTTATCAACTTCATCACCTGAAGGAATATCTGAAACAATAGTATCTGTAATGCTTGCAAGTTCTGTCATCATAGTATCACATTCGGATATATCATATGAATAATCCATTTGAAGGAATGTAGAACCGAGAAATGTAATCATATTACAGGAATCTGAAAAACAAAGAATGTCAGGATTATCATTTTTGACAGCAAAAAACACATTATTAAACTCTTTATTTGTAAGTTCCGGAATACGTATATATTCAGGATGATTTTTTATTTTATTGAAGACATTGATATAAGCTTTTTTTTCAATAATATTAAGCATTTCAAAATGTTTTGTTGATAAAGGATTATTATTTTCAAAACTTTCAGAAAAACTTAATGAGGAAACTAAAGCTTTTATAATACCTTTTTCTTCGCTGAAATTAAAAAATATAATAACTAAAGAAGATAAAATAAGTAAAATAGCTGCAATTAATTTTTTCTTAATCATTGGTCCCCTTCAAAATACGGAATACATATTGTGTTTCCGTTAATTAAATAATTTATATCAGTCTCGGCTGAATAAAAATCAGAAATAGACAGATCAGATGTTACGCAATTAGATAGATCTTCAAAATATGATAATGCTTCATCAGGTTCAATTTTATCAAGATAGAGGTTTACTATTTTACATAATATTTTTGTAAACTCAGTATCATCAGCATTGTGATATTTTAGTTTAAGATATGAATAAAGCATAGGTGACTCAAGTGTATTATCGCCGATACCGATTTCATAGCTTTTATCAGATGATATGTATGTAAATTTTTCATCAACATACAAATTAACTTCACCCATCATATCAATAATATCACAAAAACCATCTTTATCGATTATTACATATCGATCAATATTGATGTTTCTTTCAGTTTCAACTGTTTTTAAAAGAAGAGACATTCCTCCGTATTTATATTTCTCTTTGAACGTCCCGGAATCAGTTGCAGTGTTATAATCAAGAGGCGTAATTATAATCTGTTCTGCAAAAATTTTAAAATCTACCAATGTCATAAAAGCAACATCTGTTGAATTCTTTTCCTGACATATTACAAGAAATCTTGAATCACCTGATAGCTGACTATTAGCTTTTTCAGAAAGTGATTCAGGATTGAATACGGTTGTTTCGGTTTGTGTTGATGAATCCGTATCAATATTGAAGAAAATAATAACGTTGATTAAAATTATAACAAGAACAGCAAGAATGATGCTCATTATAAAAAATTTATACTTTGATAAAAATGCAATTAATTTATTCATTAAATCACTCCGATTTTAACTTGAATTATATAATATTTTTAATTAAAAAACAAGGATTTTGATGAATTTTTTATTTCAGGGTTGATTATTTTTTACATATATATTAAAATTGACCTAATGGAGCGTGAAATAAATGAGTAATAATAATTCAAAACAGAAAAAAGGTATACTCGGATATCTCGGTTACGGTGTTGGTGCTGTAGGTCTTGACCTGAGTTACGGAATGTTTTATTCCTATCTTAACAAATATCTTACTGACGTACTTAAACTCAGTTCGAACTTTCTGTTAATACTGACTCCCCTTGCCCGTATCTGGGACGGTATTAATGATCCTATGATGGGTACCATTGTTGATAATACTAAATTCAAAATGGGCAAATACAGACCATGGATTCTGATCGGTTCTATATCAAATGCAATAATTTTATGCCTTTTATTTAATAATCTTTTCGATCTTTCCGGTACATCATTATATGTGTATATAGCTGTAATGTATGTTTTTTGGGGTATGACAAATACACTTGCAGATATTCCCTACTGGTCTATGGTTCCATCATTTACAAACGATCCTGGTAAAAGAAGTATAATTGCTACTATTGCAAGAACATTCTCAGGACTCGGTCAGGGTATCATTTCAATCGGAGCGCCTATTCTTATGGGTGTTGTTTCTGTTACAACAGACCCGAATAGCGGTGAAAAAGTCTTTGATGAAAAAACGTTCCTTGTTTTATCACTTATCAGTGCAATCGGTCTTGTAATTTTCTCTTCCATTTGTGTTTCTTCAGTTCGTGAAAAACATATCACTCATTCAGAAGAAAAGTTTTCGTTCAGAAAAATCTTCACAATTATTAAAAATAATGATCAGCTGAGAGTTTTTATGCTTTTTGCTATGCTTTCCAATGCTGGTTTCTATATGATTTCCGGTGTAGGAGCTTATTACTTCGACGTTGTTGTAGGTGACAGTACCAAACAGGGTGGTTTCAATACATTCGGTGCAATCGGTTCTATTCTCGGTCTTGCTGTTATTCCGGTTATGATGAAATTCACAACAAGACGCAGAACATATCAGTTCTCACTTTGCCTCGCAATGGCAGGTTATCTTGGTATGCTTCTGAGTGCAAAAGCTCTTGATAACCTTACAGCTATGTCTATATGCTACCTTATTGCTCAGGTCGGTACTGCTTCAATGTTTGTTTCACAGACTGTTTTCCTTGCAGATATTGTTGATTACGGTGAATATAAATTAGGTTTCAGATCAGAATCAATTACTTTTTCAATGAAGGGATTCCTTCAGAAGATGGCATATACCCTTCAAACTATAATTCTCTATGCAGGTCTTTCGATATCACAGTATAACGGTGATCTTCATTCAGCAAATCCTCAGGCAGCTCATACATCAATAAGTATAATGATGCTCGTGCTTCCTATGATTCTTATGGCAGCATCACTTTTTGTTTTTACTTTCAGATTTAAGCTTAATGATACAAAAATGAAAGAAATCAATGCACATTTACAGGCTTCAAAGGATTAACTTTCAGAGCACTTCAGAAATGAAGTGCTTTTGCTTTGAAATCTGTGAGGAAAAATGAATTTATAAGTAGAATTATCTTGAAATATCAAAATCGTTATGATAATATAAATAAAAAATATTTTCGGTGATTTAAATGACTGAATCTGTTATCTGTAATGGCAGACCGTCTGACAAAAGATGTGACGTTGAAGAATCAACTTATGATTTTCTTGAAAAAAATAATATTGATTTTGTACGTGTTGATCATGCAGAAACCGCTACTATTGAAGAATGTCATAAAATAGAAGATGTTCTCGGAGTAGAAATATGTAAAAATCTTTTTCTTCAGAATTCTGCAAAAACAAAATATTATCTGCTATTGCTGCCCGGTGAAAAAAGATTTGTTTCAAAAGAAATTTCAAAAAAGCTTTCATCAACCCGTCTTTCATTTGCACCTGATGACAAACTTTATGAATTTCTTAAAATTGAACCCGGTTCTGTCAGTATTATGGGTTTAATTCACGACAAAGCAAATAATGTTAATCTGGTTATTGATTCTTCACTTCTTGAAAAACCGTATTTTTGCTGTCATCCTTGTAAAAATACTTCAACTTTAAAATTCTCAACCGATGATATTATCAATAAATTTATTTCAGCAACAAATCATCAACTTACAATTATTGATATATAGATAAGGAGATTCTGATATATATGAAAAAACCAATTACAGCTATTATAGTAGGTGGCGGACATCGCGCAATAATATATGGGGAATATTCTCTTAATCATCCTGATGAATTAAAGGTTATTGGTATTGCTGATCCCGATGAAACAAGAAGAAGAGCTGCTGCAGAAAAATTCGGTTTCTCAGATGATTTCTGTTTTGAATCAGCAGAAGAACTCGCAAAAAAAGGTAAAATTGCTGATATTATTATTAACGGAACAATGGATTGTGATCATGTTAAAACATCTGTTCCTCTTCTTAAATGCGGTTATGATATGCTTCTTGAAAAACCATTTGCTGTCAATAAAGCAGAAATGAAAGAACTTATAGATGTTGTAAATAAATATCATAATAAAGTAATGATCTGTCATGTTCTCAGATATTCTGAGTTTTATAAATCAATAAAAAAACTTATTTCAGACGGTGAACTTGGTGAAATAATCAGTATTCAGTTATGTGAAGATGTAAGTTACCATCATTATGCTACATCATATGTCAGAGGTAAGTGGGGTAACAGCGAACGGAGCGGTACATCAATGCTTCTTGCTAAATGCTGTCACGATATGGACCTTATGATGTGGCTTATGGGTGATGTAAAACCTGAATTCATTACAAGTACAGGATCATTACAATATTTCAAACGATCAAATGCCCCTGCTGATTCAGGAGAAAGATGTATGGTTGATTGCAAGTATGTCGATACCTGTAATCTTTCAGCAAGAAGAATATATCTTGATCTTCCCGGTAAATGGGATTTTTATGTATGGCCTGAATTACATAATGCAGATTATCAGACAAAGTATGATTATCTTAAAAATATTAGCCCGTTCGGTAAATGTGCATTTAAATGCGACAATAATGTCGTAGACCATCAGACTGTAATGGTTCAGTTTTCTAACGGTGCCACAGGAAGTCATAATCTTACTGCAGGTAGTGCATTTTCACAAAGAATTATAAGAGTCATCGGCACAAAAGCTGAAATTAACGGAACTTTTGAAAGCCAGAAGTTTACTTTATCATATATTAATCCTCATGAAGAAGATGATCATATAAGCAAAGAGTTTGATTTATCTGAATCCTGCTCAGCATTTGTTGGTCACGGCGGCGGAGATCACGCTCTTGTTGCTGATTTTGTAAAAATGATTAACAATGAAGCAACTTCACTTTCCTGTACGGAAATCAGCGACTCTATTTTTGGTCATCTCGCAGTTTTTGCAGCTGATGAATCAATGGAAAACGGTGGTATTCCCGTTAAAACAATTCTTTGATTGTAACAAATGCTCAATCCTCTCATACAATGTAATGAATTCGGATTCAAAATCTGATTCAATTCTGTATGGGAGGATTTTTTTATGAGTAATAATCATGATGTTAACTGTAAAAAAATAAAAGAAGCGGTATGTATTGATACTGCAAGAATTTATGATTCCTGTGCTGACAAGGACTGTCTGGCAGACATAAGAGTCTATTTTACAGAAGAAGTCCAGAATCTTATTGATTGCGCTACAACTGTAAGAGGAAGAGGAGCAGAAGTGATTAATGTTATTACTGATGTTGAAAGGATTCCGTTTAACAGAGGTTTTTATTCAATTGATCTTACATTCTTCTTTTGTGTTAATCTTGATATTATAACCGGTCACAACTCCCCTGTTGAATCTGTTTCAGGTCTTGCTGTATTTACAAAAAAATGCATTCTTTACGGTAGTGACGGTAATGTTAAAATATTTACATCAGAATTTAAAGAAAATGATAATGACGAACAAAAATCTGTTGTATCTTCAAATCCCAGAGCAAAAATTCAGGTGGCAGAGCCGATTTGTCTTGATGCAAGACTTTGCAGACCTTGTGATTGTTGCAACAACATTCCTGATGTGAGTTGCTGTATTCCTTCTTGTGTGAAAAGACAATTTGGCGGAAACTTCTGTGATTCGCACAATGAAAAAGCTGTAAGAATAACAATTGGATTGTTTTCAATTGTTCAGCTTGAAAGAGACGTTCAGATTCTTATTCCTGTATATGATTTCTGTATTCCCGATAAAGAATGTACTTGTGATAATGCGGCTGTAGATCCTTGTGATTCATTCAGAAAAATAAAATTTCCTGTAAATGAATTTTTCCCTGTAAAAGAAAATTCATCTGAATGCGAATTTGACATGAATTCATTTATAGAATCCTGTGGCTGTAAAAAATAAATCCAAATAATTAAAAAAAATATTCTTTCGTATTAACGAAGGAATATTTTTATTTTCTATTGACAAAAATAAAATTATTATTTATACTAAATAATAACAATTATTATTAATGAATAAATTTAAATTGTTTGTTCATTATATTAACGAGGTGTCAGTATGGATTTATCATCACTTTATAAAGTTTCTTACGGACTTTATGTTTTAACTGCTTTTGACGGTGAAAAACATAACGGTTGCATTATCAATACTGCTATTCAACAAACATCTGTTGAGCCTGTTATGTTTTCTGTTACAGTCAGCAAAACAAATCTAACACATGACATAATCTTCAGAAGCAGAAAATTCAATCTCTCAGTTCTTGATCAGACTGCTGATTTTGAAATATTTAAGCATTTCGGATTCAACAGCGGCAGAAATACCGATAAAATCGGTTCATTCAGCAATATTGCTTATTCAGCAAACGGTCTCTCCTATGTCACAAAAAATGTCAATGCTATGATTTCTGTCAATGTAAAAAACACCGTAGATCTCAATAGTCATACATTATTTATAGGTGAAGTAACACACTGCGAAGTATTATCTTCATTTCCTTCTGCTACTTATGAATTTTATCATAAGAATATAAAACCCAAGGCGAACCAGAAAAACGAATCAGCCGGATGGAAATGCAAAATCTGCGGATATATTCATAATGATGAAAATCTTCCTGATGATTTTGTATGCCCTATATGCAAACATGGTGCTGCTGATTTTGAAAAAATATCAAATAATAATAAAAAAGGAGAAACTTCTATGGAACTCAAAGGATCAAAAACTGAAAAAAATCTTATGGCTGCTTTTGCCGGTGAATCTCAGGCATATACCAAGTATACTTACTATGCTTCAAAAGCAAAAAAAGATGGCTATGTACAGATCGGCAATTTATTTGCAGAAACAGCCGGAAATGAAAAAGAACACGCAAAAATATGGTTTAAACTTCTTCATGACGGTATGCCCGGCACATTAGATAATCTTCTTGATGCTGCAAGCGGTGAAAATTATGAATGGACCGATATGTATGCAAAATTTGCTGATGATGCAAGAGAAGAAGGTTTTAATCAGATAGCATATCTTTTTGACGAAGTTGCAAAAATTGAAAAAGAACACGAAGAAAGATACAGAAAACTTATTGAAAATATTGAAGGTGGTCTTGTATTCTCAAGAGATGGAGATAAAATCTGGAAATGTTCTAATTGCGGTCATATAGTTGTGGGTAAAGATGCTCCTGATGTATGTCCTGTATGTGCTCATCCTCAGGCATATTTTGAAATCAAAGCTGAAAACTATTAATTATTACAAATAAAAAAGAAGCTGGTTATTTCGGTAATCAGCTTCTTTTTATTTTACAAACTATTATCAGGAATATCTGAATCGGAAATGTCTTGAATATTCATATCCATTTTATGTTTTATATGATGATGGGAATTTTTTTTAGGATTTTTATCGAAACTATCTTCCTGCTCGTTTTCATCTTCACCATAACCATATCCGTATCCGTAATTATATCCGTAACCATATCCGTACTTATGTCCGTAACCATATCCGTACTTATGTCCGTAACCATATCCGTACTTATGTCCGTAACCATAACTCTTTTTACCGTATCCGTATTTTCGTTTACCATAGCCGTATTTACCGTATCCGTACTTGCCGCCGTAATAATAACCACCATAACCTGAGAATCCGTCTTGTACGCAATTAAAAACAAAACCAAGGATTCTTGCAGAACTGAATGAGAAGTAATCAAGCATAACACGGATTTTGTTAACGGAAGTGGAATCCTGTTTTACTACAAATAAAATCGTATCACAGAAATTACTTACAGCAACAGAATCAGATACTTCCCCAACAGGTGTTATATTTACAAATATATAGTCAAAATTATGACGCAGATATTCAAAAAAAGGTATCAATATTGATTCGGAAATTTCAATATTTTTGTTTCCTGCAAAAAATACATAAAAATTGTTTTCCTGCAAATGAGAAACTGAGTTAAAATCGGGGTTTTTCTCTGTAAGTACATCAGAAATTGTTTTTTTATCAAAACAATCAAGGTATTTCTGAAGCTTATTTTGTTTGAAATCAAAATCAACAACGGCAGTTTTTTTTCCTGCTATTGCAAGCGTGTTTGCAATATTGTAAGCAATTGTTGTTTTTCCTTCTCCGATTACAGGTGCTGTAATACCGATAATTTTTTCATCATTTATTAGATTACGCAATAATCTTTTTCTGAGAAGTCTGAATGATTCTTTGAATGTGGGATGCTTGTCGGATAACAGAACCATTCTATCTTTGTTTTTTTTGTCATTTGATTTTCTGTGAAAAATAACGTGAGGAATCTCAACAAAACATTTCTGATTCAGAACATTCTGAAAATCTTCTTTTTTACGGATTGTATTTCTGAAAAATGCGTAAACACATATAAGACATAAACCGAGAGTTATACCGACAAGGGTCATTATTATTGATGTTCTTAAAAAATTATTTGGTGTGTAGGGTTCTGTTGGTAATGATGGTTTTATAAGAATATTCAGATTAACATTTCCAACAACAAAAACAGAAACATCAGGATAAACTTCAATAACTGCATTAACGATATCAAAAGCATCCTGTGCTGAATTACTTGTGACGGTAACTTTAAAAATGTTTGAATCGGGTGTAACAGCTTCAGCAGTAATTGTACCGTTGATGTAATCGGTATTCAACGAGTCTTTCAAGGCATTTCGCATCATACTTGTGTTAACTATATACGGAAATGTTTTTGAAAGTTGTGTAGCAGAAGCATTATCATAATAAGAAGCGAACACTGCTGTGCCTGATGAGTTATGAGTAACAGCTGTTACTGAAAATGAAACAGAAGACTGATACATCGGCACATAACTCTTATAGCTGATGACTGCTGTAAAAACACAGAAAATTAAGGCAAGAATAACAATAATATACCAAAATTTCCGTAAACCTTTTGAAAAATCAACGGTAAAAACATTCACATCAAAAAAGACATTTGCATTCTGATTTTTGTTATCAGAAAATTCAGAATTATTTCCGGTTTTCTGATTATTATAATAATTTTCACTCATTAATTATTTACCTCACTACCGGAATTATTTTCAGTGACTGATGAGTCGGCAAATATTTTAGGAAGAATATGCACATCATTGAAAATACAACCCTCAACCGAAGTTCCTGACTGGTTAAGCATATCAATCATATCATTAATTTCGGGAACAGGAGCTACATCCTGTCTTACAACAATCAGAGCAGCATCGATATTTGGAGAAATGATTTCAGCATCTGAAACAAGAGATGTAGGTGATGTATCAAAGATAACAATATCAAATTGTTCTTTTATTGCATCAACAAAATGTTCAAATCTTTTTGTGGACAACATTTCTGAACTGTTGCTGTATTTATGTTTTGAACACATAATATAAAGACCTGTTTTGTGTTCTTTAAAAATTGCATTATTTATTGATGTATTACCTCTGAGAACTTCTCCGAGCCCTAATGATTCTTCAGGATCAACAGCATCAGAAAAGAATTTGAAAATAGCTGGTTTTCTGAGGTCAGCATCAACAAGGAGTGTTTTTCTGCCGAGTTTAGACATAGCAAGAGCGAGATTGACTGCTGCAGTTGATTTACCTTCATTTTCACCGCAACTTGTAATCATCAGAGTTTTGATGTTTTTTGATTTGATATAGTAATCAAGTTTTAAAGCAGCAATTCTGAAAGTTTCTGAAAATCTGTAATTAATCAGAATATTGGTTATCATCAGAGGTTCTTTTGAATGTGTGAGTTTTAATCTTGATTTGATAGTTTTATTTTTATTTTCGTGATAAATAACTGAAAACAATTTTGCGTCAAGCATTGAGTTGACATCAGATTCATTTTTAACTGTATCACGAAAATATGAGGTTGCGATAATAAAAAATAACACAACAGTAATCATTCCAAGAGGAATGATCTTATCAAACTGACCATATGAAATCGGATTCGACGGATATGACGGAACAACAGGAGGCGCTATAATATTTATAATCATATTATTGAAATTATAGTCTGTAATTTCATTATAATTATCAATGATAGCATTAAGTGTCACATAAGCATCAATAGGATTTGAACTTGTGTATGACATTGAAATCAGATTTGTTTCTGATATCTGTTCAGCTGTGATTATACCGTCAACAGTATTTCCTGTAATATCACTGAGTTTTTCTCTGAAATATGTGCTTTGGAACATTTCCTGAAAAGCTGATGCAGCTTCAATAGTTTTATTTAAACTTGAGAATGAGTAAAGCCCTGAATCTGTAGCTGCAATAGATATTGTTGTAGTACATTTGAATTCCGCTTTATATGTAAAATCAAAATAGGCTCGTACGCCGAGAAAACCTGTTACAGCTGCAAGAAATATAATCCAGAGGTTTCTTATAATATCTCTGATTATTGTATAAAAATTAACATAATCAAATCTTAATTCACGCATTAATTATCACCTCTGACAGCTACTGCAAGATTTGCTTCTGCAAGAATTTCCGGCTCAGCATTGGATGTTCTTTTTTCAACTCTCTGAACACGGTAAGTTATATAATAAACACCGGGTTTATCATAGTTGACATTGTTTTTTATATCAAACAAATAATCATAATTATCCCTGTAATCTTCATCAAAAAATTCAGAAGGATAAGATTTGACGTATTTCATAGGATCGATTTTAGTATCAGAATCAGTATATACAAGATATGTTGACAAATCAATTGAATATCTGTATCTGGAAGAATAAACATAGGTATTAAGTGTTATTTCAGATGTAACACCTTTTGATGTTGTAACCCTGTATTTCACAGGATAAACACCCGGTAAAGATAGATCAAGCTGAGAATCCGTAACAACAATTCTGTTAGAAATATCACCATCCAACAAGTCGGATGCTTTTATTCCGTTAAGGAGATCAATTCTTGTTGCACCCGTATAATACACCTGTTGAGAATTTGCACTGAATACAGGATTACTGTAATCTGTATAAACAATATCTTTTTCAAGTTTTGATACATTATTATCTGAGTCTGCAACAGCAAAAGTAATTTTTGCGTTATTTTTTCCGATAAAAGAAGAAATAGATTCAATAATTACTTTATCAGATAAATCACCGTCTTTAGAATCAAATGCAGTTACATATTTTAAAATTTCCTGTTCGTCGGAATTAACTGAAATTGAGATAATATCTGTATCGC
This sequence comes from Clostridia bacterium, assembly GCA_017549665.1. Next base: position 55,077 of record JAFYUD010000220.1, read on the forward strand.
ATTTTATCTGAGGTGAATTATAATCAGGTTTGTTTGTAACTCTGATATATAATGTAAATAAAATTATTAAAATAAATAAAATTGAAAAAAGTACTTTTAGAAATCTCATTTTATTTATCTCCTTCTAAATATTCAAATTCAATAATATTCGTTTTGCATTATCATGTGTCATTCAGAAACTTTATCAAGCGGATATCTGTCAAGCAGCCATTCATAAATATCACTCATATCAGCATTTCGATTACTCGGACTATGACAATCAGAAGAAATAACGTGCACAAAATTATCTTCAAGCATTCTGATTGCAAGTTTCTGTGCTTTTTCACCATATTTATTAAGCGGACTTCCCTTATTGATCTGAAATTTACATCCGATATCAATCAAATCATATAACAGATGATATGAATCTGAAAAAAAAGTGTATCGTTCAGGATGTGCAATCAACGGAATATATCCGAATGACAACAATTGTTTGCAATAGCTTAAAACATTTTCAATTTTTTCATCAAATGTAAATTCTGTAAGGATATAACGAGAACCATTAATTGTTATTAATTCATTGTTAAAATGCAATTGAGGAATATTTGAATCAGCAAGAAGTTCAGAACCGAGAAAAACAGTTGCTGGAATTTTTTTCTCAGAAATCACATTTTTTAATTTTTTATATTTATCAATAATAATTTTTTTGTTGACATCTCGATATCCCTGATAATTATTATTGAAATGAGGTGTTGCAGTGAGAATTGTAGTTCCGCTTTTAACAGCCTGTGATATCAATTCAAGAGCTTCGATATATGAATCCGCACCATCATCAACCTGCGGCAATATATGACAATGTAAATCAATAAACATAATATCGCCCTTTACATAAAAATACGATTATATTTTACAGCATTAAATTCATTTCGTCAAGATAAAATATATATTTATTAATAAAATAGTATTATTGACTTTTTCAAACTATAATGTTATTATAATCATTAATATATTATATTATGTCAAATAATAAGAAAGGTAATTTGTATCATGGATACATTAAAGAAAGAATCACTTTTTTACAACTTAAAATCTTTCTTTTTGGGTGTAGCAGATGTTATACTTATAAATTTTGTTTCTTTTTTTACATTGTTAGTCAGATTTGAATTCAATCTTTCACAACTCATCGATTCACAGTTTCTGTTTAATATCTTCAAATTTTCACCTCTTACAACACTTATTACAGTAATAGTTTTTATTGCATTTAAATTATACCGAGGTATCTGGAAATATGCCGGCGTTGATGAATTCATAACCATTGCTGCTGCTTGTATGTGTTCAACAGCAATCAATACTGTTATTCTGGTGATATTAAGATTTACGATCGCACTTAATTTCCCTAAAAGTTATCCTCTGATTTATTTCATATTCCTTCTCGGTGCAATTACATCTTTGAGATTTTCCTATCGTTTTGCTGGAAAAGTTAAAACAAATATAAAACAGTCAAACAAGCTTGATCGTGTAATGGTAATAGGTGCAGGAAGATCCGGAGCAAGTGTACTCAGAGAAATGCAGACAAGTCCTCATTCACGAGGAAAAGTTATCTGTATGCTTGATAATGATTCAAAAAAAATCGGAAAATATATTCACGGAGTTAAAGTTGTAAACAATTGTGAACATATTCCTGAAATGGCGGAAAAATACAAAATTGATATAATTATCCTTGCAATTCCTTCTGCAACAAATTCAGAAAAGCGTGCAATTATTGACGAATGTCAGAAAACAAAATGTACACTTAATATTGTCCCGTCAATAACTCAGCTTACTAATGGTGAAGTACGACTTGAGCAGATAAGAAATGTTGAGATTGAAGACCTTCTCGGCAGAGACAGCATAAAAGTAGATATGTCTGAAATTAAAGAGTTCATTTCAGAAAAGACTGTTCTGGTTACCGGTGGCGGTGGCTCAATCGGTAGTGAATTATGCCGTCAGATTGCAAAATATCAGCCAAAAAAACTTGTTATCTTTGATATTTATGAAAACAGTGCCTATTCAATTCAACAGGAACTCAGAGCAAAACATCCTGAACTTAATCTTGATGTAATAATTGGGTCTGTCCGTGATATTCACAGAGTCGATAAACTTTTTGAAACCTACAAACCTGATATTGTATATCATGCCGCCGCACATAAGCATGTCCCTCTTATGGAAGATTCACCCAATGAGGCAATTAAAAACAATGTTTTCGGCACATATAATGTTGCAAATTCTGCAAACAAGTATGGTGTTTCAACATTCGTACTGATTTCCACAGACAAAGCTGTTAATCCTACAAACATAATGGGTGCATCAAAACGACTTTGCGAAATGATTATTGAATGTTTCGCTAAAATATCAGAAACACGCTTTGTTGCCGTTCGTTTCGGCAATGTACTCGGCTCAAACGGAAGCGTAATTCCGCTTTTCAAAAAACAAATAGCCCGCGGAGGCCCTGTAACTGTTACACATAAAGATATAATACGTTATTTTATGACAATTCCCGAAGCAGTTTCTCTTGTTCTTCAGGCAGGTTATTATGCAAACGGCGGTGAAATATTTGTTCTTGATATGGGTCAGCCGGTCAAAATCGATGATCTTGCAAGACGAATGATAAAACTTTCAGGCTTTGAGCCCGATATTGATATCAAAATCGAATACACAGGCCTCAGACCGGGTGAAAAACTATACGAAGAACTTCTTATGTCTGAAGAAGGTCTAAAGAAAACTAAAAATGATTTAATTTTCATAGGCAAGCTCTCAGATGTAAATGCAGACGAATTCTTCACCCAACTGGCTTATCTCAGAGATGAATGCTATACGGACGGATCAAACATCCGCAAATCTGTAAAAAAACTTGTTCCTACATATCATCCTGAAAATGAAGGTGTTTCTATTGTATAAAATTATTAAGCGAATTATTGATTTTTTAGTTTCACTGTTTGCAATAACTATACTGTCCCCTGTCCTTATTATCACAGCCATAGCTGTTAAAACCGATTCAAAAGGACCTGTTTTATTTGTACAAAAACGCGTAGGTAAAGATAAAAATCTTTTTAATATGTACAAGTTCCGTTCTATGAGAACAGACACACCTCATGATATGCCTACGCATCTTCTTAATAATCCGGATGCTTTTATTACAAAAACAGGTAAATTCCTCAGAAAATCAAGTCTTGATGAACTCCCCCAGCTTTTCAATATCCTTAAAGGTGATATGTCTATTGTTGGTCCCCGCCCCGCACTCTGGAATCAGGATGATCTTATTGCCGAGCGCGATAAATATGGCGCTAATGACATAAGACCAGGTCTTACCGGCTGGGCTCAGGTAAACGGCAGAGATGAACTTGAAATAGATGTCAAAGCTAAGTTCGACGGTGAATACGTAGAAAGAATGAGTCTTCCTTTTGATATAAAATGTATCATAAATACAGCACTTCAGGTTATAAAACACGAAGGTGTTGTTGAAGGCGGAACAGGAACTCTCGAAAAATCAGGTAAGGATTAATTATATGTCTAAAATTTTCATTGCAACAAATCATTCATACATGCTTTATCGATTCAGAAAAGAACTTATTGCAGAATTACTTAAAGATAATTCTGTTACATTAAGTATGCCTTTTGTCGGTCATGAAAAAGATTTTGAAGCAATGGGATGCAAATGCATTAATACTGAAATCGACCGCAGAGGTATTAATCCAAAAAATGATTTAAAACTTCTGCTTACTTATTTCAGGCAGATAAAAAGTGAAAAACCCGATAAAATTATTACATATTCAATAAAACCTAACATTTATTGTGGTTTTGTTGCATCATTATTCAGAATTCCTTATTTTATAAATGTTCAGGGCCTTGGAACTGCATTTCAAAGCAAAAAATTAGCTCCTGTTGTTACTGCTATGTATAAAGCAGCCACAAGAAAAGCGAAAACTGTATTTTTTGAAAATACAGCCAACGCTCAGGAATTCATTGACAGAAAAATATTAAAAAAAGAACAGATTACTGTTCTTAATGGTGCCGGGATTAATCTTGATACCTTTAAATTCTACGAATATCCTGATGATTCCGTCATAAAATTCCTTTATCTTGGCAGAATTATGAAAGAAAAAGGTATTGACGAACTTTTTGATGCTTTCTCAAAGCTTAAAAATGAGTTCGGCGATAAAGTTTCTCTTGATATTGTCGGTTTTTTTGAAGACGAATATAAAGAAATTATTGATAGTCTTTCAGAGAAAAAAATTATTAATTTCCACGGTTTTCAGACTGACACTATCCCCTATTATCATAATTGTAGCTGTGTTGTACTACCCTCTTATCACGAAGGTTTATCAAATGTGCTTCTTGAGGCCTCTGCAACAGGCAGACCTGTTATCACATCGGATATTCCCGGTTGTAAAGAAACCGTTGATAATAAAAAGACAGGTTATTTAGTGAATGTAAAAGATTCTGATGACCTTTATGATAAAATGAAAAAGTTTGTTCTGCTTTCTGCTGAAGAAAAATCAATAATGGGCAAAAATGCAAGAACAAAAATGGAAAATGAATTTGACAAAAAACAGGTTGTAAAAAATACAATCGATAAAATTATTTAAGCGAGTGAACTTTTAATGACAACCGGTAAATATATATTCACCTTAATATGGCCGGCTGTTGTCGCATTACTCTACAATATGACCGGAGCAAAAAAAGTACCTATCCGTGTTCTTGGTAAAAACGAACCCAGAGTCGGATGGGGTTGGGTATTATTACTCGCTATTCCATTAATTATTGTTGCAGCACAACGAGGTTATTTTGCTGATACAACAGCTTATATTATTTCTTTCAGAAATATGCCAGATTCATTATCAGAAATCGTTAGTTACATGCAGACTGTTCAAAAAGATGAATTATTCTCTTTTGTATCTGTTTTAATAAAAGTATTTATTACAAAAAATTATGAAGTATATCTTGGAATTCTTGCGACCTTTCAGATGCTTGTCCTTGCCAAGATTTACAGAAAATACTCAACTGACTTTTTTATGAGTATGTTTCTGTTTGTTGCATCAACTGATTATATTTCATGGATGTTTAATGGCTTGAGACAATTTACAGCTGTATGTATAATTCTTCTAGCATTTAATTTTATACTGACTAAGAAGTATTTATTTGCAATTCTTATTATTCTGTTTGCTTCATTTTTTCACGGTTCTGCTCTTCTTGTTATTCCATTTATATTTATCGTACAAGGCAAAGCCTGGAATAAAAAAACTCTTCTGTTCTTATTTGGAGTCATAATTGCTGTTGCTTTTGTTGATCAGTTTACAAATATACTTGACTCTGCATTAGCTGATACACAATATAAAAATGTTGTATCAGACTGGACACAAGGTCACGATGACGGTACAAATATTTTCAGAGTTCTTGTTTATTCTGTTCCGGCAATTATTTCACTCTACGGTAAACATACTATAGATAAAGCTGATAACAGATTGATTAATATTTGTACAAATATGTCAATTGCTTCAGCCGGTATTTATGTTGTTTCAATGTTTACCAGCGGTATATATATCGGAAGATTACCGATTTATTTCTCTTTGTTTAGTTATATATTATTGCCGTGGGAAATTTCTCATATTTTTAGCAAAAACTCAAGCAAACTAATTTCTTTCATTCTATATGTCTGTTATATTGGATTCTTTTGTTATTCATTATTTATTACATGGGGGTAAGAATTTCTTATGAGTCAACCATTAAGAGTTTTACATATTGTTACTTACATGGGACGCGGTGGACTCGAAACCATGATTATGAACTATTACAGGAATATTGACCGTTCAAAAGTTCAATTTGATTTTCTTGTACACAGAGATTTTAAAGCTGATTATGACGATGAAATTGAAAGTCTTGGAGGAAGAATTTATCGTATCAGTCAATTAAATCCATTTTCAATTTCTTATTATAAAGAACTGAATAAATTCTTTTCTGAAAATCGATACAAAATTGTTCATTGTCATTTAGATTGCATGAGTGCAATTCCTCTTTCTGTTGCAAAGAAATTCAATATACCTGTAAGAATTGCCCATTCACATACATCCTATCAAGATAAAAATTTTAAATTTATTATCAAAGCATTTGCTAAAAATTTTATTCACAAATATGCTACAAAATTATTTGCTTGCAGCGAGATTGCAGGAAAATGGATGTTTGGAAATCATAATTATGAGATTTTTAACAATGCAATCGATACAAAAAAATATATATATAATCAAAATATACAATCAAAAGTAAAAAGTCAGTTTAATTTAAATAATAATTTTATCATAGGTCATGTTGGCAGGTTTAACCCTCCTAAAAACCATAATTTTCTTATTGACATTTTCTTTGAAGTATATAAAAAAGATAATACTGCAAAATTAGTTTTAGTTGGCAGTGGGGATCTTCAAAAAAACATTGAAAATAAAGTTAAAAATTATGGTATAACAAATAATGTGCTGTTTTTAGGCTCACGTGATGATGTTCATGAAATTCTTCAAGCATTTGATGTGTTTGTTTTTCCTTCATTATATGAAGGTTTTCCGGTAACATCTGTTGAAGCTCAAGCAGCAGGATTATCAGCTGTCTTATCTGATGCAATTACAAAAGAATGCAAAATAAATGATAATGTAAAATTTTTATCATTAAACGATGCACCAAAAAAATGGGCAGATGAAATTTTAAAATTTAAGGATTATAGAAAAGTTTCATGTTCAGAAAAAATTTTAAAAGCTGGTTATGATATAATCGAAAAATCAAAATGGCTTGAAAACTATTATTTGGAAATGGATAATTATAATGAATAAACCATTTATTACAGTATTTACTCCTGCATATAACAGGGCTCATACTTTAGGAAGAACATATCAATCGTTATGTTCTCAAAATAATAAAAATTTCATATGGCTTATAATTGACGATGGATCTACAGATAACACAAAACTTCTTGTAGATTCCTGGATTACAGAACAAAAAAGTTTTATTATTGAATACATATACAAAGAAAATGGTGGTATGCATACTGCTCATAATGTTGCGTATCAAAACATAAAAACTGAGCTAAATGTATGTATTGATTCTGATGATATGTTAGCTTCAGATGCTATAGAATTGATATGGCAAAAATGGTGTACGATAAAAGATGATAAAAAATATGCTGGTATTATTGGACTTGATGCAAATTTCAACAATTATCTTATAGGAACGGATTTAACTTTATATCCGGAGTCTACAACTTTATCAGAATTTTATGCAAAAGGTGGCAAGGGTGATAAGAAGCTAGTTTATCGAACTGAAATCATAAATTCTTATCCGGAATATCCTATATTTGATAATGAAAAATATGTTGCTTTAGCATATAAATACAAATTAATTGATCAAGATTACAAATTAGCAACTTTAAATAAAGTGCTTTGCAATGTTGAATATCAGGCTGATGGCTCAAGTGCAACCATGTGGAAGCAATATTTAAAAAATCCAAAAGGATTTGCTTTTTGGAGAAAGATTTGTATGCAATACCCTACCAGCACTAAGAGATTGTGTGTTGACTGTATTCACTATATATCTGAAAGTATTATTGCCAAGGATATAAATTTTATAAAAAAATCTCCAAAAAAATTATTAACTTTTTTGTGTGTTCCATTAGGTTATGCGTTTGCTGTTTATACAATTTTAAAGAATTTTTCGAGGTCACATTATGAATGAACAAATATTAGCTGTTATAATACCTGCATATAATTCAGGTTTATATATATCAGATGCTTTAAGATCTATACAAAATCAACCGTCTAAAGATATAAAGATAATTGTCGTTAATGATGGTTCTACTGATAACACAAAAAACATTGTAAATGAAAAAATAAAACATGATAGTCGAATTGTTCTTATTAATCAACAGAATCAAGGTGTTTCCGTTGCAAGAAATACTGGTATTGAATATTGTATACAACACGGTTTTAAATATGTAGCGTTTTTAGATTCGGACGATCTATGGTTTGATAATTTTTACACCAACAAAATAAAATTGCAAATATTTAATGGTGACCATGATCTATTGCATTATAATTATTTAATGGTTAATAGTAACATAACAAGAGCAAAAAAACATAACGGAAGTTTTGCTAGTTATATATATAAAATTGAAATTATTCAGAGATTTAATATCCGATTTCCTGAAGGCATTGGAATTAATGAAGATGGGATTTTTCATTATATATATTCCACATATTCAAAAACCTGCGAAAATAAAGAATATATATTTATGTATAGGAATAACCATTCATCTACATCACATAATCAATTTAATGTGTATAATAAATATTTTAATCATGCTATTAAAGCATGGGAATTTGGTGAACATTATTTTAAGAATAATAACATAAGCAATTCAGAAAAGAATATAAATTATTGCAGAATAATGCAAAAAACACTTATAGCAGAATTTATTCAACAGAGTATAATTAATGGTTTTAGTTACAAAAAAATTCAAGAATTAATTAATCAATCTCAATTCCTTGATATATATTCAGATAACAATATTTGGTTAGATGAACAAAGCAAAAATATTATATTATTATTTAAGGCACGAAATATAAAATTTTATTTCAAAAACAGAATAAAAGGATTAATTTTTAAAATTACAAAAAAAACAAACATTTTAAAATTTTTTGATAAAAAATATTATCCTATAGATTTAAAATATTGTTTATTTAATAAGTTTTGAGGTTTTTATGATTAAAATATTATTTTTAATTCATGATTTAGGCCATGGCGGAGCTGAAAAAGTATTAGTTAACCTTGTAAATTATATGGACAAGGATAAATTTGATATTACTGTTATGACATTATTTGATGAAGGTGTCAACAAGCAATTTCTTGCTTCACACATTAAATATAAATCTTGTTTCAAAAAATCATTTCGCGGTAACTCACATTTTATGAAATTCTTCTCCCCTACATTGTTACATAAGATTTTCATAAAAGATATATATGATATTGAAATAGCTTATCTTGAAGGCCCTTCTGCAAGAGTTATCAGTGGTTGTAAAAATAAAACTACTAAACTGATTTCTTGGATTCATATAGAACAAAAATCAAAAAAAAGAGCTGCAAGATCATTTCGTTCTTATAATGAATCTGTTGATTGTTACTCTAAATTTTCAAAAATCATTTGTGTATCTGAAGGCGTTAGATCTGATTTTAGTGAACTTTACCCATTATTGAACACTGATGTTTTATATAACACCAATGAAACAGAAAAAATTGTTTCTTTATCTAATGAAATTGTTGACAATTCTAATTTCAATAATTTGTCAATAAAAATAATTGGTGTAGGGAAATTATTAAAAAACAAAGGTTTTGATCGATTAGCAAGAATCCATTGCAAACTCAGAAAAGAAGGATATAATATTCATTCTTATGTATTGGGTGTGGGGGATCAAAAAAAATCAATTACAGATTATATTAAATCACAAGATGAAGAATCAACATTTACACTATTAGGATATGATACTAATCCGTATAAGTTTGTTTCAAAAGCAGATTTATTTATTTGCTCATCTCATTCAGAAGGATTTTCAACCGCTGCAACAGAAGCACTTATTGTAGGCACACCAGTCTGTACGGTTGAAGTTGCTGGAATGAAAGAAATGCTTGGAGAAAACAACGAGTACGGAATTGTAACAGAAAACAACGAAGAGGCTTTGTATGAAGGAATCAAGTCTCTGCTTGATAATCCGGATTTACTTAAACATTATAAAGAAAAAGCAATTGAACGAGGAAAATTCTTCAGCACTGAAAAAACTGTAAAAGCTGTAGAAGATATGTTGTTGAATTTGTGAGGTAAAATATGAAAATTCTGATTATTATTGGTAACTGTATTAAAGTTAACTCATCTGCAAATCTATGTCATATCTCTTATATTAATGGCCTATTAAATAATGGTCACAATGTTGATTTGTTAACTGTAAATGATAAAGGTGCAATAATTGATAAAAATATTATTATTCCTAATGTTGATACTATATTTGAATATAACGGTTCTTTTTATGATAGATTACATAAGAAAAAAAATACAGTAAATAATTCAATAGCTAATCAAAACATTAAAATTGATACACAATCATCAATAAAATTTTATATTAAAAAATTTATTTCAAGAATTAAATCTGCAGTCTATAATATTTATGGCGTTTATGGAACAAATATTATCTGGTATAATAATGCAAAAAGATTTAAATCTAAAAATGATTATGATCTCGTTATTTCATTGTCATTCCCTCCAGTAAGCCATCATCTTGCTATTTATTTAAAAAACAGAAAGCATGTTTATGCAAAGAAATGGATTCAAATTTGGGAAGATCCATGGTCTTCAGATTTGGTTATTCATTCATTTAATGGATCAAATATAAAACAAAAAATTGAAGAAATGAAATTACTTGATAATGCATCTGATATATTATACGTCAGTCCCTTGACATTAAAATATCAGAAAGAGTTATTTCCTGAAAATGCATCAAAAATGAGATGGGCACCGCTTCCGACATATTATCAATCACAAACAAAGCATATAGATTTTTCTGAATTACATTTCGGTTATTTTGGTGACTATAATAGTAAAGTTCGAAACATTGAGCCTTTCTATAATGTTGCGAAAAACAACAATTTAAACTTTACTATTTGTGGTGCAACAGATTTAACTCTTGAGTCAAATGATAATATTTCTGTTTATCCAAGATTACCGTTATCTGAATTATCTGTGCATGAAAACAAATCAAACGTTCTTGTTTTTTTATGTAATTTAAAAGGTGGTCAGATACCTGGTAAAATTTATCAGTATTCTGCAACAAATAAATTCATATTATTTATTCTTGACGGAACTGATGAAGAAAAAACTATTCTTAAAGAGTATTTTTCAAAATTCAATAGATATGTTTTTTGTAAAAATAATGAATCATCAATTAAAGCAGCTATTGACTATATAAAACTAAATATTGATAAAAAAGAGTTATATACAGCTATAGATGATTTTAATCCTGAAAAAATAATCAAGCAAATAATAGAAGGTTAAAATATGAATGATTTAATCAGCGTAATAGTTCCTGTTTACAATGTTGAAAAATATATAAACAAATGTATTGAGTCTATCGTTAATCAGACTTATACCAATCTTGAGATAATTCTCGTTGATGACGGTTCGTCTGATAATTGCCCGGATATTTGTGATGAATGGGTAAAAAAAGACAGTCGAATTAAAGTTATACATCAATTAAATTCTGGAGGAGGAGCTGCACGAAATAAAGGCTTAGAAAATGCTAATGGCTCATTAATTTCATTTATAGATAGTGATGATTATTTAAGTAATGAAATGTTTGCACATCTTTACAATTTAATAAATTTAGGTGCAGATATTGCAGAATGTGAATATACAATGGTATTAGATGATCATTATATTTTTGATAATAATTATAATGACTTTACAATATACACAAATCATGAAGCAATGGAAGCTCACATAAAAAATTATCTATTTAAACAAGTTATTTGGAATAAACTATATAGACGTGAAATAGTTTCAAACATTAGATTTCCAATTGATACAAAAATTGACGATGAGTTTTTTACATACAAAGTTCTTGGTAATGCAAAAAAACTAATCCATTCTAATACAGTTTGTTATGCATATCGTCAACAAAATTCATCTATAATGCATTCAATAAAACCTGAACATTATCTTCAAGCGGTTAATGCAAAAATACTACGACATGAATATATATGTGAAAATTTTGAAGAATTAAAAAGAGTAAGTTTAATAAATTTATGGTTAACTTGTATTTATACCGGACAAATAATTCTTAAAGCCACTGATCAATCACATGTTAAGTTTATATTTGATTATTTAAATGAGGTTTTGAGGAAACATCATTTAAAAATCAAGTTGGATATGAAAAAAAATATCATTTGGATATTTATCGCAAAATATTCTTTACGATTAGTATGTTATTTAAGAAATTATTTAAAAAAAGGATTATAATCATCATAACAATATAATATTTTTAGTATTTTTTATAGGAGTAGGTATTCTTATGTCTGAATTAGTTTCAATTGTACTTCCAGTTTATAATGGTGAGAAATATTTAAAGAAAAGTATTGATAGCATAATAAATCAAACATATACGAATTGGGAACTGCTTATATTAGATGATTGTTCAACAGACTCAACGCCATTAATTTCAAATGAATATGTAAAAATCGATTCACGTATTAAATACTATAAAAATGATATAAATTTAAGATTACCAAAAAATTTAAATAGAGGATTCTCTCTTTCAAAAGGCAACTATCTTACATGGACATCTGATGATAATATTTATCTGCCAAATGCTATCGAGAAAATGGTTAATAAATTAAAAAAAGATCAAACAGACTTTACATTTGCATCTTGTCGAATTATTGATGCAGAAGATAAGCCAATTGAATATATTATGGTCAACAAAAATAGTCCAACATGTATAGTTGGTCATAATTGTGTTGGTGCCTGTTTTATGTACACTCGAAAAGTATATGATACTATCGGTGATTACAACCCGGAATATACCCTTGTTGAAGATTATGATTATTGGCAGAGAATTTTTCAAAAATTTAATGTTTCTCCTATTGAAGAAATATTATATTTATATAGAATGCATGATGGCGCATTGACTAGTACGATGAAAAAAACAACATTTAATCATACTCTTGAGAAAATGTTATTAAAAAATTATTCAGGCTTTAAAAATGTTTCATTATTACAAAAATATTTCTTCTATAGAGGTTTGTATAATTGCAGAAAGAATATCAATGAGGATACAACACCTTATAAAAATAAATATCACTTCTATAGTATTTTTTATTTGTTACAGATCCGAATTCCTAATAAAATAAAAAGAATATTAAAATTTCAAGGATAATAAAATGATTGAACGAATTAAAGCAAGTTTTGAAGCAAGAATTATTCAGCCGAATATGCAGAAAAACTTTGAAAAAACATCATATGGTAAAAAACTTGCAGCATACAAAGATGCATACAAAGAAAAGCGATGTTTTCTTATAGGTAACGGTCCTAGCCTTAAAGCTGATGACCTTACAAAAATTCAGGAAAACGGTGATATTACATTTGCATTCAACAGAGTTTATAATATTTTTGACGACACACCCTGGAGGCCGACATTCTACATATCACAGGATGAAAAAATGCTTGCCGGGTGTCAGGATGTTGTTAATTCTCTTGAACTCCCCTGTAAATTTATTCCGATTCAGCTTAACTGGTATCATGATATAAATATCAATGATGCTTCTTATTTCAATATAAAACCTCAGCTTTCTGAAAATCCTGATGAATATCTTTTTTCGGATGACATCGCAAAAGAAATCTATCATTCTGGCACAGGAATGTACACAGCTGTTCAGATGGCTGCTTATATGGGATTTTCTGAAATATATTTCATTGGTGTAGATCATCATTTTCACACAAGCATCAACAATAAAGGTGAAATTGTTGTTGACAACAATGTAAAAGATTATTTTTCAGATAAATATAATACTGATAAAGATAATCTTTACATTCCAAATACAGAAAAAAGCACTCTTACATATGTTGCAATGAAAAAGCATTGTGACGAAAGAAACATTAAAATATTTAATGCTACAAGAGGAGGAAAACTTGAAGTTTTCCCGAGAATAGATTTTGATACATTAATTTAAGGATAGTTATGAAAAAAAATAAAGACCAGCTAAAAATCGGTATTGTTCTAAACTACATAAACCTGATTGTCGGTAATCTTATTCCGATTTTTTACACTCCGATTATGCTTAATTTGCTCGGTCAGGATGAATACGGACTTTATAAACTCGCATCGAGTGTAACGAGTTATGTGTCACTTATGTCCTTAGGTATCGGATCGGCAATGACGAGATATCTGATTAAAAGCAGGACTGAAGAAGGAAAAGAAGCAGAACAGAAAATATTTGGCTTATTTTCTGTTATTTTCACTATAATCGGGATTACTGCATTTATTGTCGGTACAATTCTGACTCTTTGTCTCGGATTATTCTACGGTAATTCATTATCATCAGAAGAAATTTCAAGAATGAAAGTCCTTGTGTTTATGATGGTAATTAATATGGCAGTTTCCTTTGTTGTATCCCCCTTTCTTTCTGTTGTTAATTCACATGAAAAATTTATTTTTATACAGGTTACAAATATATTTACAACATGTGTAACACCGTTAATTAACCTTCTGATGCTATATATGGGGTATGCATCAATCGGACTTGTTACATCAAGTATGCTAATGAATATTGCTATTAATATTTCTTATATTTTTTATGTAAGAAAATCAATGCATATAAAACCGGTATTCAAAAATATGCCTACAAATATTCTGAACGAAATATTAAAATTTTCATTCTGGATATTTGTTGCTAATATTGTAACGCAACTTTACAACGCAACTGATACTGTTCTAATTGGTGTAATTCCAAGCCTTGCTACTTCAGGTGTTGCCGTTTATAACATCGGTGCTACATTTAATAATATAGTTATTAGTATTACAACGGGAATTTCATCTCTTCTTGGTCCGAAAATAAATAAAATGGTTTTCAGTAACGCAACTGATAATGAGTTATCTGATATTGCAATTAAAATCGGAAGACTCCAGTGTTTTATAATCATGTTAATTGTTTCAGGATTCCTTTCTTTTGGTAAACCGTTTTTAACATTTTATGCGGGTGAAGGATATGAAGATGCATATTATGTTGCCCTTTTAATGATGATTCCGAATATAATTCCTCTTATTCAAAGCGTTTTTTTAAGTGTTACTGTTGCAAAAAATTTGCATCGGTTCAGATCTTTATTATACTTATTTATTGCACTTATAAATATTGTCGGAACATGGTTATTATTAAATTCTATGGGTATAATCGGCGCAGCTTTAATGACAGGATTAGCTTTGCTTCTCGGACAAGGTTTAATAATGAATATTTACTATAAAACAAAAGTTAAGCTTGATATTATAAGATTTTGGAAAAATATTTTACCTATTTTCATAATACCTTCTATTTTAACATCTTTATCATTATTTGTTTCACAATATATAGATTTTTATAACATATTAAATCTTCTTACCGGAATAATAATATATACTGTAATTTATTGTTTATTAAATTATTTTATTATTTTCAATAAATATGAAAAATCACTAATTTTAAATCCGTTAACAAAAATATTTAATAAAATTATAATCAAGAGAGGTACAAAAACATGAAAATCATCGGAATGATACCTGCAAGAAGTGAATCTACAAGATTCAACAACAAACCCTTAGCACTTATTTGCGGAAAGCCTATGGTATACTGGGTATGGAAGCATTCAAAAGATGTTGAATGCTTTGACGAAGTATATGTGGCAACAGACAGCAATGAAATCAAAGAAGTTGCAGAAGGCTTCGGTGCAAAAGTAATTATGACATCAAGCGATTGCGAAACTGCAACAGAACGTCTTTATGAAGTATACAAGAAAGTTCCTGCCGACCTTTATGTAATGGTCAATGGCGACGAGCCTCTTGTTAAGGCAGAAGATATCGTGAAATGTATTCCTGCATCTATACCCGAAGACGGATTTTATGTTTCAAACCTCATGACAGACTTCTCAAATCCTGTTGAAGTTGTTGATCCTACAAACCTTAAAATTGTAACAAATAAAGATGGCATCTGCCTCTTTATTTCCCGTTCACCTATCCCCTTCCCTAAGGGTGAAATGAACTACACATATCAGAAGTTTGTCGGTGTCGGTGCATTTACTCCTGAAGCTCTTGAATATTATCACAACACTCCCCGTGGACCTATTGAAAAAATCGAAGAGAACGATTCATTCAGATTCATTGAAAACAGAAAAGAATGTTATTATATCAATGCACACTGTAAATCTCTTTCAGTTGACACTCCCAAAGACCGTGTTCAGGTTGAAAGATATATGATTGAAAACAATCTAACAGATTAATTATGATTCTCTCAAAGAAACATAAAATCATTATAGCAACAACGGCAGCAGCAATATTTTTGTTGCTGTCTGTTATCATTTCTAATTGTTATTTGGAAATAAAAAACTACAGCATTTCTGATAAAGCAAGGATTGTTCTGCTTAGTGATTTACACGGGAATTCATTCGGCAAAGGCAACAAAAATCTTTTAAAAAAAATCACAGAACTTCAGCCTGATATAATCTGCCTTGCAGGTGATTTTATTGATGAAGATAATACAGCTCAGGACAATGCTGAATTTATTGATTTTCTCGACAAGTTAACAGACATAGCCCTTGTTTACTATTCATACGGTAACCATGACCTTAATTACTTCAATAAAAACGGTTATACTTTGATTGAAGAAATTCAAGCCACCGGTTGTATTGTTCTTGAAGAAGAATATGTTGATATAGAAATTAACAATAAAAAAATCCGTCTTGGCGGAATATTTGATTATGCATTCAATCAGAAATATGTTTCACGTGATGAATGGTTTAAAGACTCGACATTTTTGTTTTTAAATGACTTTTGTAACACTGACAGAACAAAAATTCTGATGTGCCACAGACCAGAAAGCTTTATATATGATAATGCATCTTTCTGGGAAATTGATTACGTGCTTTGCGGGCATACACACGGCGGTATATGGCGATTACCCTTTATCGGCGGTGTAATAGCACCTGAGCAAGGTTTATTTCCTATGTATGATAAAGGCGAATATCAAATTAATAACATTAAAATGATTATCAGTTCCGGACTTTCAGGATACAAAAATATTCCCAGACTATTCAACTGTCCGGAAATTACCGTTATTGAGATATAATACAAAGAAGGTTTTACATATGGTTTGTTTCAATAATAACTGGGATAATATTCTTCAGGGTGAATTTGAAAAAGAATATTATCTGAAAATCAGAAGTTTTCTTGCAAAAGAATACAAAAATCCAGCATATCCAGTTTATCCTGATATGTATGACATATTTAACGCTCTGAAAATAACAGATTACAGAAAAGTAAAAGCTGTTATTCTCGGTCAGGACCCGTATCACGGTCCCGGTCAGGCTCATGGGCTATCATTTTCTGTAAAAGAAGGCATTCAGCCTCCCCCGTCACTTTTAAATATATTCAAAGAATATCAAGATGACCTCGGTTATCCGATTCCTAAAAGCGGTGACCTGACAAAATGGGCAGAAAATGGCGTATTACTTCTTAACACCGTGCTTACAGTCAGAGGAGGTCAGGCTGCCAGTCACAGAGGACTCGGTTGGGAAATATTTACTGACAGAGTTATTGAAATGCTAAATAAACGTGAGAAACCAATTGTGTTTATATTATGGGGACGATTTGCACGAGATAAAAAAAAGCTCATCACAAATCCGAATCATTACGTTATTGAATCAGCACATCCCAGTCCGCTATCAGCTTATAACGGGTTTTTTGGCAGTAAACCGTTTTCCAAAGCAAATTATTACCTTCAGGATGACCCGATTGACTGGAGACTTGATTAAAGATATACAGGAGAAAATCTTATGATTAAAAAATTTATTTCCACTTCAATTATCATTGTTTTTCTTTTTACAATTACCGGTTGTTCAAATAACAAACAAAATATAATTAATGAAACAACCACACAATATGTTTCAGAAATAACAACTCAATTAGCACCTGAAATAACCACTTATTTTCAGATAGCTGAACAGACTACTATTAATCATATTTATGAAACTACAACAAATGTTGCATCTGAAATAACATTAACCGACAATCAACTTATCGAAATGTATAAAAATGCTGCAACAAAAACACATTCATCAGCTAAATCAGTTCAGAAAATATCAATGAAAGATTTTCAGATTGAAAACGGTGGTGCTATAAACAGCATTATGAAGATGTTTTTACCTGTAATTTCGAAAGTTGTTGAAAATAATTCAACTGAATTTAACGGTATAACAGGCGGTTATTCATCACTTACAATTGATGATGTATCAGATATTTCCTATACAAAAATAGGTGACAATATTAATATCAAGATGCAGCTGAAAGAACAAGTTGACAGTGGCTCATCTGATATAAATTCTGGTACTGTCGGACACGCAATTTCTGTAATCGGTGATTTAAGTTCTGTGTTTAGTCAGTTAAAAGATTCGGGTATTCCGATTTCTATCGAAAATAAAAATATTGAAATGACATATAAAAATGCCAAGGTTGATGTTACAATTGATACCCGGGGGAACATCATAACCGGTCTGTGGTGTTATGATGTCACACTTGATCTGAACAATTTTACTGTAGGAGGAACCGTTGTTCCAAAAGCATGTGTCATCATATGCAATGAAATAAGTGTTAATTAATAAAAAAAGAGTATTCTCAAACAGAATACTCTTTTTTTGGTGCGAGTGTTCATAACGGACTTATCTGTAACTATAGCGAGTTTAAAACTTTTGAAATACCATCTGAAATCTGCACTATTGTAGCTTTGGTATCATTAAGAACGATGTTGTGTGTTTCAGATTTTAATCTGATGTTAAACGGACTGATAATTATGGTTACGGCTTCACGCTTATTGCGAAATACTACGCGGTATTTCGCAATAAACTTATTTCTGTTGATTCGCACAAAGCCAGACACGTTTTTCTTTGTTTCCGACTTTATTAGACACCAAAAATCATCTAACCTTCCCGAAAAAGCGTTATATAGCAGCGACGCATATAAACTGTTATGTGTAAATATTTGATATAGCAGTTCTATTTTCGTTATAGAAAAATCTGTGATAAGTGAACTAAGCAGAAACATCACATATCCAATAATACCATACCGACCGTTTCCTGTCACAAACAGAATTCCAGCCACTAGCAAAGCGCAATATTGAGCGGCAATAAACGCGACTCGTTCTCTTTTTGAGGTGTTGATCTGACCTTTGCGCCAAGCTTGCTCTCTTTCTTTGGCAGACCAAATGGTATGATCCGCATATAACCGGTTTGTAATTTCGTAGTACTCTTTATAGAATGTGAATCTTTTCATACTGTTCACCACCTTTTCTATAATTATACTATGTTCTATGGGGCAAGTCAATATGGTCCTATGCAGTAACAAGCATTGAATTTGTGCATACAAATTCCACTTGTTAGGGGCAGCCCTAAAGCCCGTATGAATATAACCGAAACAAAAAGTCGCACTCCGAAAGGAATGCGACGATACATAAAATTATATCAAACTATATATAAAACTCTATTTTAAGCAAAAAAATTGAGTATTCACAGGTCAAATCCCTTATGAATACTCAATATGGTGCTGGTGACCGGACTTGAACCGGTACGGTGTTGCCACCGAGGGATTTTAAGTCCCTTGCGTCTGCCGATTTCGCCACACCAGCTTTTTTACGCTGATAATTATATAATAATTTTCAACAAATGTCAATATCAAATTAATTATTTATGTTATAATAAATGCACGATATTTTGTGGTAAAATTTTATACATTGTCAATGTAAACAATATATATGTTGTTTATTGATTTTATTTAAAACAATTTGTGGAAAATTAAAGAATATTTAAATTTAGTATTGCAAAAATAATAAAAAAAAGTAAAATATATATATAAAGATTTTGGAGGTTTATTCAGATGCCTGATTTAACACAAGAACTTACACAGATTCCTGTCGGCCCTCTCGGTATTATAGCTCTTCCCGGTTGTGAAGAACTTGCAAAGAAAGTTGATGATTATATCGTTGATTGGAGACGTCAGCAGATCAGTGAGCACAAAACAAGTATTGCCTTTTCAGGTTACCAGAAAGACAGCTATATTCTTGATGTCCGTTTCCACAGATTCGGTACAGGCGAAGGAAAGGCTGTTCTTCATGAGTCTGTCAGAGGTTATGATATTTATCTTGTTGTTGATGTATTCAACTATGGTGTAACACACAACTGTTATGGTATAGAAATGCCTACTTCTCCTGACGAACATTATGCAAACCTCAAGAGAGCCATTGCTGCTTGTGCAGGTAAAGCTGAAAGAATCACTGTTATTATGCCTATGCTTTATGAAGGCAGACAACACAAACGTTCAAGCCGTGAATCACTTGACTGTGCACTTGCACTTCAGGAGCTTTGTGACCTTATGGGTGTTGATAATATCATCACTTTTGATGCTCATGATGCACGAGTTCAGAACGCAATTCCTCTTAAAGGTTTTGAAAATGTTCAGACTACATATCAGATGATCAAAGCTCTTGTCAGAAATGTAAAAGATTTTAAGATTGATACAGACAATCTTATGATCATTTCTCCTGACGAAGGCGGACTTCAGAGATGTATATATTATTCATCAGTTCTCGGTGTTGAACTCGGTATGTTCTATAAGAGAAGAGACTATTCTGTAGTTATCAATGGCAGAAACCCCATCATTGCACACGAATTCCTCGGTGATAATGTTGAAGGAAAAGATGTAATCGTTGTTGATGATATGATTTCTTCAGGCGACTCAATGCTTGAAGTTGCAACAAAGCTTAAAGATCTCAAAGCTAAGAGAATCTTTGTATGCTCAGCTTTCGGTCTTTTCTGCAACGGACTTGAAGCTTTTGATGAAGCTTATGAAAAAGGTCTTATTGACGGTGTATTTACAACAAACCTTGTTTATCAGACAAAAGAACTTCTCAGCCGTGACTGGTATTACAGTGTTGATATGTCAAAGTATGTTGCACTTCTTATTGACACTCTTAACAATGACAAGTCAATCAGTGAACTTCTCAATCCCGGTCTTCGTATTGAAAACTTTCTTAAAAAACACGGCTACACAGTAGTTCCTCATAATTAACATATTAATCAGAACGGCAGAATTCTGTCGTTCTTTTTTTGTCATTATGTAAAAATTTATAATTTGAAATTTATTTAAAATAACAAAAATATTATTTTATGATGAAATAAGGGATATTTATGTTATAATATAAAAAAGAAGGGAGATTCGGATATGATTACTAACAAAAAACAGATTATATTTTCATCAACTTCAGGACTTTCAGACATATTTGCTGAAGCTTACTACCCCGATGAAAATACAGTAAAAAAAGGTGTTATACAGATAGCTCACGGTATGGCAGAACATCACGAACGTTATGAAGATTTTATTGAATTTCTTATCAATAACGGTTTTGTGGTTTATATAAATGATCATCTCGGACACGGAAAATCTGTAACAAGCAATAATGAACTTGGTTATTTCGGAAAAGAAACAGGTTACAAGTATCTTGTAAAAGATATGAAAAAACTTTCAAAAATAGCAAAAGAAGAAAATCCCGATTTACCGTTTATTCTTTTCGGTCACAGTATGGGATCAATGCTTGCAAGACTTTATACAGAAAACTACGGCAATTTACTTGATGGTGTCATTTATTGCGGTACAACAGGTCCGTATTCTGCCGCAGGAATAGGTACAGCACTTACAAAAGCTATTTCAAAACTCAAAGGAGACCATTATCGTTCCGAACTAATCAACAAACTTGCATTCGGTACATATAACAACAAATTCAAGCCTCAGAGAACTTCATTTGATTGGTTAACAACAGATAATGATATAGTTGATAAATATATTGCAGACCCTTATTGCGGTTTTCTTTTTACAGCAAACGGTTACAGAGATCTTATGACATTAATTTCTGTTATCAGTCGTCCTGATTGGTATACTTCAATTCCTTCTGATCTTCCGATTTATATAATATCAGGTAAAGATGATCCTGTAGGAGCATACGGAAAAGGAATTACAACAGTTTATAACGGACTTTATGAATCAAAACACGATAAAGTTTCGATGAAATTATATGAAGGTATGAGACACGAGATTCTTAATGAACATGCAAAACAGGATGTTTATAACGACATTCTGACCTGGATAAGTTCTGTAATATAATTTTAAAGATGCAGAAGTTATTTCTGCATCTTTCTTTATAATGACTGAGCAATATTACTGAACTTTGTATATGCAGTTGAAACTTTCTGTTTTTCTGCTTGCTCGGGAGTATACCAACCTCTTGTTTTCATCTGGTCATAAACTGATTGTTGTATATTATGCTCTTCTCTGAGAATATTCATAAAATCGGTTCTTAATTTCTGATTTACACATTCATTTGTAAAGGTGTTATATGTGTCTGTAATAAGTTTCTGTGATGAAAGAATGTCTTCCATGATTTCTTTATCGGTTAATTGATGCTGTTTCATATTATATTATCCTTTCAGGTGATTGAGAATTTTATCGTAGTGGTTTTTATGCTGAGCGGCAATCTGTTCACAAGTGTTTTTAAGTTGAGCATCCTGACACATTGTTGCATATCCTTTATATTTTTTAATAAGAAGTTGCTCATAATTTAACTGGTCTTCAATTGCTGTAAGTTCTTTTACTGTCACATTTGTCATTTTCAGACTCTCCTTTTCTAATGTTCAATTATATTCTGTGTTTTCATCAGAGTCTTATACATTAAAAAAAATCAAAAAAATTATAAAAAAGCTCTTGACAAATAAATCTGATTGTAGTATATTAATAAAGCACTCGAGAGAGTAAATATCGCGGAGTAGAGCAGCTCGGTAGCTCGTCGGGCTCATAACCCGGAGGTCATGTGGTTCAAATCCCATCTCCGCAACCATATCAGATAATCGTAACAGATTTTGTTACGATTATTTTTTATTATATCTTCCCTATATCAGTAGTGTAAACTGATTTTAATATCGACTTTTTCTATGCAAATTTTTTCAGTTGGATTTAATAGATATCCTAAGCCCAAAACAGCTTTCGTGGAGGACCTGAACTAAATAAAAGTCGATTTCAGGCAATACTCTTGTAATATTGGCATCATTATGCTAAAATAATTTTGAGGAGGGACAATCTATGAGTCGTTCCGTTTTTGAAAGATTACAACAGGATTTTATCAAGATTCGGCATTTATTTTCAGGTGATTGTAATGATAAGCTTTTGCTTGAAGAAACTGTGGCAGATATCAAAAAGATTCGTGCTAAAATCATTAAAAAAAACAATATCGAAGAAAAGCACTTAATTTTATACTGCATTGATACTCTTCTAAAAATTATTAATGAAAATAACGAAAAAAAGATTTTTGCTTTTGCAGATACAATTCATAATATGCCGGAAATCTGTTTGGGAAAGCGCAACATCTATTCTTTTACTCAAGAAATTTTGGCATTTCAAAAAATATATGGTAAGGATTATTTTCCCACTTTTAAAAAGACAAAGCCAAAGTTTCAAAGAAAAGCCCCAAAAAACAAGCGGGAATTTTTTTCTGCAGAATCGGATGCAAGCTTCAAATATTTGCATCCAATAGGATATAAAATTCTATGCGGAATAGGCATAATCGCCTTGCTACTCCCAATGGTTATATATCTCACATATACTCTTGCTATAAATCCGGCGCCAAATGAATGGACACTTATACTTGGGCAAGCAGGAACTTTCATTATTGGTATAGGTTTGTTTAATATTGTTGCCGCTTGGATTCACCAATACTTAGGTCATTTTTTAACTTTCATATGCATTTTCGGCGGAGGTGTTCTTACCGCACTTTCTTTGTTTTTACTATATTATTAGTCGATATCTAAATCGGTGCAACTTGCCATATCAGATAATCGTAACAGATTTTGTTGCGATTATTTTTTATTATATCCTGTTGATGAGCTAAAATTATCAAAACATTTTTAAACCTAAAAAACGGTGGATCTGTGGATTTTGACTTGATGTCCGAAACTTTATTCACCTGGTCAAAGAAATGGATTTCATAACATAGGATATGTCATATTACACAAATTAGATTATATTTATTTGTGCACTTTGTTTGCTTTTAATCTTGAAAATTTTCTGAAATAAAGTATAATATCAAAAGTTGAAATAAATCAATTTCAGAGGTAATTATGCAGGATATTATCATTTTATTCGGTCATCTTTTAGGCTTTGTATCAGTCGGATTATTTTTTTATTCATATCAACGTACAAAAAAGGATAAAATACTTATCATCCAGACTGTTGCAACAGCATTAAGTTGTATTCAGTATCTTCTTATCGGAGCGTTTTCCGGATTTGCATTGAACATAGTTTGCATTATCCGTAATTTTGTTTATTATTTTAGAGATAAAAAGCAAATTAATGACTTGGTGTCTCCGATTGTACTTTCTGTTTGTATGGCTATAGTGAGTGTTTTTTCCTGGGAGGGATTACACTCCTCTCTGATTTCTCTTGGACTTGTTGTTAATACCATGTGTATGGGAATGCTCAATTCCAATAATTTCCGTAAAACAATTTTGATCTCTTCATCATTAATTCTTATATATAATATATTTGCTTGCTCATACAGCGGAGTTTTGAGTGAATCTATATCATTGATTTCAGTAGTTATCGGAATTATCAGATATAACAAGCCTGCATTTGATAAATCAAAGTCTGTTGCTAAAATTAACTCTCAGTTGGCACCTACAACATAAATTATACATTTAATAAGTCCCGAATCTAAATTCGGGACTATTTTTATGCCGAATAAAAAAACCACCTGCTATGCAGGTGGAATGTACGGACTTTAGTGTCAGCAAGCAAGTATAGGTGACAAGAAAACTCCATTCTGATATAGTAAAAACGGCTACCAACCGAAAAAACAGAATGGAGGAC